>JANYBA010000333.1 GCA_025360985.1 Gammaproteobacteria bacterium
GACGGCCGTGGATCAGCGGCACCGCCACCATGTACTGCAGGCAATGATCGCGATCGGCGTAATTGGCCAGCGGGCCCGTCTTGTCGATGATGCGCACGCCCGCTTCCTGGGTTTCCATTTCGATGCGCTCGATCTGGTCGAGCCGACCGGCGACCTGCGGATGCAACTGCATCGCGCACTCGACCGCGGTCTGGGCATGGAACTCGGCCGGGAAGCTGATCTTGAACAGGACGTTTTCCATCACATAGCTGCCGAACGGCCGCTCGAATTCGAAAGCCTTGCCCTTGAACAGCACGTCGGCGAAGCCCCAGGTCTTGGCGCTGAGCGCGCTCGGGTAGCCGACGCAGCCCTTGACCGCGTTGAGGGCATGGGTCACGGCGCGGCGGCAGGCGTCGCCCGCGGCCCAGCTCTTGCGCGGGCCGGCGTTCGGCGCGTGGCGATAGGTGCGCAGCGCGCCGCCGTCGATCCAGCTGTGCGAGACGGCATTGATGATCTCGTCCTTGCCGCCGCCGAGCATTTGGGTGGCGACGGCGGTCGACGCCAGCCGCACCAGGATCACGTGGTCGAGGCCGACGCGGTTGAAGCTGTTCTTGAGGGCATATGCGCCCTGGATCTCATGGGCCTTGATCGCGGCGGCGAGGACATCGCGCACCAGCACCGGCTTGCCGCCCTCGCGCTCGGCCTTGCGGCTGAGGTAGTCGGCGACGGCGAGGATCGCGCCGAGGTTGTCGGAAGGGTGACCCCACTCCGCCGCCAGCCAGGTGTCGTTGAAGTCCAGCCAGCGCACCTGCACGCCGATGTTGTAGGCGGCCTGCACCGGGTCGAGTTCGAAGGAAGTCCCGGGCACCTTCACGCCGCCGGCAAGGTTCGCGCCGGGCACCAGCGGGCCCAGGTGCTTGACGCATTCGGGGTGCTTCATCGCCAACATGGCGCAGCCGAGCGAATCGACCAGCATGTAGCGCGCCGTGGTATAGGCCTCCGCGGATTGGATCTTGTAGTCCACGACATAGTTGGCGATGTCCACCATGGCCTGGTCGGGATCGGGGCGGACGGCGGAACGGATGTCGTGGTGGCTCATGGAGGTCTCGCGGGGTGTCGGGAAAGCCTGCTATTTTGCCAGACATGACGCCGGCGACGTACCCACACCTGTTTTCTCCCCTCGATCTTGGCTTTTGCACCCTTCCCAACCGGGTGCTGATGGGCTCGATGCACACGGGACTGGAGGATCGCAGCCGCGACTTTCCGAAACTGGCCGCCTATTTTCGCGAGCGCGCCGAAGGCGGCGTCGGCCTGATCGTCACCGGCGGAGTGTCGCCCAATCTGGTCGGCTGGTTGAAGCCGTTCGCTGCCAAGTTGAGCTGGCCGTGGGAGATCCACAAACACCGCATCGTCACCCATGCCGTACATGGCGCCGGCGGCCGCATCTGCCTGCAGATACTGCACGCCGGCCGCTACGGCTACCACCCGCTTTCGGTGTCGGCGTCGGCCCTGCAGGCGCCGATCAATCCGTTCAAGCCGCGCGCCCTGAGCAGCCAGGGCGTCGAGCGCCAGATCAAGGCCTTCGTCAATTGCGCGCGCCTGGCCCGCGAATCCGGTTACGACGGCGTCGAAGTCATGGGCTCGGAGGGCTACCTGATCAACCAGTTCCTGTCGGCGCGCACCAACCTTCGCACCGACGCCTGGGGCGGGTCGCCCCAGAATCGCATGCGCTTCGCCGTCGAGATCGTCCGCCGCATTCGCGAAGCTTGCGGCCCCGACTTCATCCTGATCTACCGCTTGTCGATGGCCGAACTCGTGCCCGAAGGCTCGGCCTGGGAAGAAATCGTGATGCAAGCCAAGGCGGTCGAGTCCGCCGGCGCGACCATCATCAACACCGGCATCGGCTGGCACGAATCCCGCGTGCCCACCATCGCCACTTCGGTGCCGCGCGCCGCCTTCGTCGGCGTGACCGCGAAACTCAAGCCGCATGTGTCGCTGCCGCTGGTCACGACCAATCGCATCAACATGCCCGACGTCGCCGAACGCATCCTCGCGCAAGGCCAGGCCGACATGGTCTCGATGGCGCGCCCGCTGCTGGCGGATCCGAACTGGGTCGCGAAGGCGCGCAGCAACCGCGCTGACCAGATCAACACCTGCATCGCCTGCAACCAGGCCTGCCTGGACCACGCTTTCGAGAACAAGACCGCGAGTTGCCTGGTGAATCCGCGCGCCTGCGCCGAGACCGAGCTCAACTATCGGCGCACGACATCGCCGAAGCGCATCGCCGTCGTTGGCGCTGGACCGGCTGGCCTCGCCTGCGCGACTGTCGCGGCCGAATGCGGCCACAAGGTGACCCTGTTCGAAGCCGCCGGCGAAATCGGCGGGCAATTCAACCTGGCCAAGCGGATTCCCGGCAAGGAAGAGTTCAAGGAGACGCTGCGCTATTTCGCGCGCCAGCTCGAACTGCACGGGGTCGAACAGAAGCTCGGCCAACGCGCCGACGCCGAGGCGCTCGTTGCCGGGGGCTTCGATGAAATCGTGCTGGCCACGGGCATCGTTCCGCGCAAGGTGCATTTCTCCGGCGCCGACCACGAGAAAGTCTGCTCCTACACGGATGTCTTGACCGGCAAGGTGAAGGCCGGCGCCCGCGTCGCCTTGATCGGGGCGGGTGGCATCGGCTTCGACGTCGCCGAATTCCTGGCCCAGGACGCGCCTTCGCCGTCGCTGGACGTCGGGCGCTGGATGGCCGAATGGGGAGTGCGGCCCGACTTCGAGGGCCCCGGCGCGCTGACGCCGCCGCGCCCGGAACCGCCGGAACGGCAACTCTGGTTGCTGCAGCGCAGCCCGGGCAAACCGGGCGCAAAGCTCGGCAAGACCACCGGTTGGATCCACCGCGCGGCGCTCAAGGCCAAGCGGGTGACGTTGCTCAGCGGCGTCGAGTACCTCGGCGTCGACGACACCGGCCTGCGCCTGCGCGTGCAGGGCGCCGAGCAAGTGCTGGCCGTGGATACCGTGGTGATCTGCGCCGGCCAGGAGCCACTGCGTTCATTGCAGGCCGAGTTGCAGGGTGCCGGCAAGACCGCGCACCTGATCGGTGGCGCCGACGTCGCCACCGAGCTGGATGCCAAGCGGGCCATCGCCCAGGGCAGCCGCTTGGCGGCGGGATTCTAGTGGCAATGTCGCCGGGGCTTGGCGCCTAGTCTCAGGCTGTCAGCACGTTGGTGCTGGAGGCTGGCCAGGCGATGGTGATTTCATCTCCGATAGTCATGAGCGCGATGCTGGCATCAGCATCACGGTTTTGCTGGCGAGTGATCACCAGTGCCCCGTTGGGTAGCCTGACATAGACTTGGGTGTCATTCCCGACAAACACGATCTCGGCAATTTTGCCGCTTGCCGCGTTATCCCCGTTGACCGCCTCGCCGGAATGAACCACCCGGATCTTCTCCGGGCGGACCGCCAGGGTTACCGCCTGGCCCGCTCGCAGGTTGCCCCCGGCTGGGGCATGCATCGGCCCAAGCCCCTCGACAACGCTAACGAGCTCGCCACCATCCACGGAAGCCACTTTGGCCGCGAGAAAATTGGTCGTGCCGATGAAATCCGCCACGAATCGTGAAGTGGGGTGGTCGTAGATCGTGCGCGGGTCATCGACCTGGAGCACCTCGCCGCCATGCATCACGGCGATCCGGTCGGACATGGTCAGCGCTTCTTCCTGATCGTGGGTCACGTAGATAAATGTGATACCCACCTCGCGCTGCAAACGCTTCAGATCGAGCTGCAT
>JANYBA010000292.1 GCA_025360985.1 Gammaproteobacteria bacterium
CGATGCCCGCGGCCGGCCAGAACAAGGTGACTTTGTTGGGGCCGCCGACAAAGGCGTCCGAATACCAGGTCGCCAGTACATACAGGCCGGTCAGCAGGACGAACCGCCACATCGTGCGTCTCCCATTCCGGTTCCTTTATGCCGCCGGATTCGTGAAACCGCAAGCGGGCTGTCTCAGCACTCGATGACGTTCACCGCCAGGCCGCCGCGCGAGGTCTCCTTGTACTTGTCCTGCATGTCGCGGCCGGTGTCGCGCATGGTCTTGATCACCTTGTCCAGCGACACCTTGTGCTTGCCGTCGCCGCGCAGGGCCATGCGCGAGGCGTTGATGGCCTTGACCGCGCCCATGGCGTTGCGCTCGATGCACGGGATCTGCACCAGTCCGCCGATCGGATCGCAGGTCAGGCCGAGGTTGTGCTCCATGCCGATCTCGGCGGCGTTTTCGACCTGGCCGGGCGTGCCGCCGAGCGCGGCGGTCAGGCCGGCGGCGGCCATCGAACAGGCGACGCCGACCTCGCCCTGGCAGCCGACTTCGGCGCCGGAAATCGAAGCGTTTTCCTTGTACAGGATGCCGATGGCGGCGGCGGTGAGCAGGAAGTCGAACACGCCCTGCTCGTTGGCGCCGGGGATGAAGCGATCGTAGTAGTGCAACACGGCGGGAATGATGCCGGCGGCGCCATTGGTCGGTGCGGTGACGACGCGGCCGCCGGCGGCGTTTTCCTCGTTGACCGCGAGCGCGTACAGGTTGACCCAGTCGAGCACGGTCAAGGGATCGCGCATCGCCGCCTCCGGTTTCGACGACAGCTCTTCATGCAGCGACGGCGCGCGCCGGCGCACGTGCAGGCCGCCCGGCAGGGTGCCCTTCTCGCGGATGCCGCGCGCCACGCAATCCTGCATCGCCTGCCAGAGCTCGCGCAGGCCGGCGCGGATTTCGGTGCCGCTGCGCCAGGCGTGCTCGTTGGCGAACATCAGCGCGGCCATGCTCAGCCCGTGTTGCTCGCACTGCTCGAGCAAGTCGGCGCCGGAGCGGAAGGGATGCGGCAATTCCGTGGTGTCGGCGACGATGCGGTCTTCGGCCGCTTCGTCCTGGTTGACGACGAAGCCGCCGCCGACCGAGTAGTAGTCGCGGGTGGCGATCTGCGCGCCGGCCGCATCGAAGGCAATGAAACGCATGCCATTGGTGTGGAAGGGCAACTTCTGGCGCTTGTTCAGCACCAGGTCGGTCTTTTCGTCGAAGGCGATCTCGTGTTTGCCCAGGAGGAGCAGTTTCTTGCTCTTGCGGATGCGTTCGAGCGCCGCCGGGATGTGGTCGGGATCGATCAGGTTCGGCCACTGTCCTTCCAGGCCCATCAGCAGGGCCTTGTCGGTACCGTGGCCGCGGCCGGTCATGGCCAGCGAACCGAACACTTCGGCGCGCACGCGGGCGACATCGCCCAGGCGCCCGCTCTCTTCGAGCCAGCGGGTGGCGAAGCGCGCGGCGGCACGCATCGGCCCGACCGTGTGCGAGGACGACGGACCGATGCCGATCTTGAACAGGTCGAAGGTGCTGACAGCCATGGTCGGGGTTCTGGGGCCGGGGGGACTGCGGCTATTCTATGCCCATCCATGCGACTGACCTTGTTCCAGCGCGACGATTGCCCGCTCTGCGATGCCGCCTACGAGACGCTGGTCGCGGCCGGCGTGCCGGATTTCGAGCCGATCTGGATCGATGGCGACGCGACGCTGGAAGCGCGCTACGGCGCGCGCGTCCCGGTGTTGCGGAGCGACGATGGCCGCGAATTGGCTTGGCCGTTTGATTCGACGGCTGTCCGGGCGTTCATTGCACCAGGGTAGGAGCGAATTCATTCGCGACCGAGGTCGCGTCGTCGCTTGGGTCGCGAATGAATTCGCTCCTACCCAGCCGGTGCGAGAACGAGCCGCGTCTTGACCTTCACCTCGTTCGGGATCAAGTCGGTATCGGTCCAATCGCCGCTGCCAACGCCGAAGTCCAGGCGATTGAGCGTGGCTTCGCCGGCCAGCACCGGCTTCGCGCCCGCCGTCCAGGTGAAGGTGAGCGTGACCGGCTTGCTGGCGCCGCGCAGGCTCAGGTTGCCATCGGCCGCGTAACGATTGCCGCCCAGCGCGCGGAATCTGTCGGCGACGAACCGGGCCTCGGCCCACTTGCCGGTGGCGAAGAAATCCTCGCCCTTGAGCAAGCCGTCGCGTTCGTCGTTGTTGGTGCTGGCGCTGGCGAGGGCGATGCGCACGTCGAAGCGACTGTCGGCCAGTTTGGCCGGATCGAAGCGGATCTGCGGCGTGAATTTCCCAAACCGGCCTTCGAAGCTTTCGCCCTGGTAGCTGGCGACGAAGCCAAGGCTCGAACCCGATTGCATGGACCAGTCCGCGGCGTTGGCCGCGCCGGCGCACAACAACAAGGCCAATATCGCAAGACGCATGTCAGGCTCCCGGTGGTTTCATCCAGGGCCACATCCGCACCAGGGTGCGGTCGCGCTGGAAATAATGGTGGTAGAACGCGGCGGCCGCGTGCACCGTCACGACGGCCGCGAGCACGTAGAACAGCGTCTCGTGCGATTCGCGCGCGAACGCCTTCAAGCCCGGATCGAAGTGGGCGAGGGCGGGCACGTGGAACAGGCCGAACCAGCGCAGCGGGAAGCCGGCGGCGGAATTGAACAGCCAGCCCGAGAGCGGGATCACCAGCAACAGCGCGTAGAGCGAACCATGGGTCAGCGTGGCGATGGCGTGCTGCCAGGCCGGGGTCCCCGGCACCGGCCTCGGCGCGCCGGCATAAAGCCGCCAGCCCATGCGCAGCAAGGTCAGCGCGAACAGGGTCAGGCCGAAGCTCTTGTGCAGGGCGTAGACCTGGATCTTCAAGGGGCTGGTCGGCAGGTCGGACATCCACAGGCCGACCGCGCCCATGCCGGCCACGAGCAGGAAGGTCAGCCAGTGCAGGCCGATGCTGAAACCGCCCCAGCGGTCGAGGCTATCTTTCGCTGGCATTGTCGGCCTCGTTGGTGGCGGTGGAACCGGACTTCTCGGCTTCGACTTCGATCATCAGGCGCACGTCGTCGCCGACCAGGTTCTTCCATGAGTCCATGCCGAAATCGCTGCGCTTGAGCGTGCCGGTGGCCGAGAATCCAATCGTGCGACGCAGGGTCAGCGGGTGACGCTTGAGCGCGTTGAACGTCGCCTGCAGGGTGACTGGGTGGCTCACGCCGTGCAGGGTGAGCGTGCCCTCGATCGCGTAGGCGTTGTCGCCGGTCTTGCTGACCTTCGAGGAAACGAAGCGCGCTTCCGGATACTTCTTGGAGTCGAAGAAGGTCGGGTCGAGGATCTTGCCCTGCCAGTGGGCGTCGCCGAGATCGAGCGTGGCGATCGGGATGCGCACGTCGACGCGCGCGCCGGCGACGTCGTCGGGATCGAAATCGAGCTCGCCGCTGGGTTGCGAGAAGCTGGCGATCGGATTGGAGAAACCGTCGTGGCTGACCTGGAAGGCCACGCGCGTATGCACCGGGCTGATCTTGAAGTGCTCAAGCTTGGCCGCGGCCGGCCCGGCCAGGGCCAGCAGCAGGATTCCCAAAACGAGCAATGAACGGTTCATGGCCGGATTCTAGCCGGCCGAATGTGAATCCCAGGTGCTTGCCGAATCCCCCGGACTGTTGCGAGGATGCCGGCAGGGGAGGGGAGATGCGCAAGCTCGGGCTATTGGCTGCGGGGCTGTGCTGCCATGCGGCGCTGGCAGGCGTGCCGGAAATTCCGCGTTTCCGGCAGGTCGGCGTGGCCGAGGGTCTGCCTGCCAGTGGCGTCAACGGCCTGGCGGTGGATCGGGCTGGCTATGTCTGGATCGCCACCCGCGACGGCCTGGCCCGCTTCGACGGCGTCGATTACCGCGTTTATCGCCATGTCGAGGGCGATGCCGGCAGCCTTCCGGGGAATTCGATCACCGCGATCCTGGCCGACGCCGACGACCGGATCTGGGTTGGCGTCGAAGGCCAGGGCCTGTGCCGGATGGAAGCGGCGCGCATCGGTTTTCATTGCTTCAACCAGGCCAATGATCCACTCCTGCGCAGCAACGATGCCTGGGCGATCGAACAGACTTCCGACGGC
Source organism: Gammaproteobacteria bacterium (assembly GCA_025360985.1). Classification (GTDB taxonomy): domain Bacteria; phylum Pseudomonadota; class Gammaproteobacteria; order Xanthomonadales; family Xanthomonadaceae; genus Arenimonas. The sequence continues at coordinate 4,105 of JANYBA010000292.1, forward strand.
GCGGTTTGGGTTGGAACTTTTGGTGGTGGCCTGTACCGCTTCGATCGCGGCGGCAGGCAGCAGCGCTTCTTGCCGGAAACCGGCGGCCTGGATTCGGAAAACGTGCTGGCGCTGGCCCCGGCCGCCGATGGCGCGCTCTGGATCGGCACCACCAGCGGCTTGTCGCGCCTGCGCGGATCGCACTTCGAATCGGTTCCGCTGCCCGGTGCGGCGACGTCTGTCGTGCTCAGCCTGTCGGCCGAAAACGACGGCGGCCTGTGGATCGGCACCCGCGCCGGCCTGTTCTATCGCGATCCTGCCGGGCGGATCGCGGCGCCGGCCTGGCGCGA
>JANYBA010000359.1 GCA_025360985.1 Gammaproteobacteria bacterium
CCTACGAGGCGATTCGCGCCGGCAAGCAGGTGGCGATGCTGGCGGGCGGCTCGGAGGAACTCGACGTCACCGCGTCCACCGTGTTCGACACGCTATTCGCGACCTCGAGCCGCAACGACGCGCCGCAGGCGACCCCGCGCCCGTTCGACACCGGCCGCGACGGCCTGGTGGTGGGCGAGGGCGCCTGCACGTTGGTGCTGGAGGAACTCGAGCATGCGCGTGCGCGCGGCGCGACCATCCACGCCGAGATCGTCGGCTTCGGCACCAATTCCGATGGCCAGCACGTGACCCAGCCGAACGCGACCACGATGGCGATCGCGATGCGCCTGGCGCTCGCCGACGCCTGCTTGCCGCCCGACGCGATCGGCTACGTCAATGCGCACGGCACCGCCACCGAGCACGGTGACATCGCCGAGACCACCGCCACCCACGCGGTGTTCGGCGAGCGCATGCCGATCAGCTCGCTCAAGAGCTACACCGGCCACACCCTGGGCGCGTGCGGCGCGCTGGAAGCGTGGATCAGCATTGAGATGATGCGCTGCGGCTGGTTTGCCCCGACCATCAACCTGGACCATGTCGATCCCCGTTGCGGCGCCCTCGACTACATCACCGGTGGCGGCCGCGAACTGGAAACCGATCTGGTGATGAGCAACAATTTCGCGTTCGGCGGCATCAACACCTCATTGATCTTCCGTCGCTGGCAAGACTGATATTTCGCCCACCTGCAGGAATCCCGATGAAACACCTGATTGCTCTGCTTGCCTTCACGTTGCTGCTGGCTGCTCCAATGCCGAGCCAGGGGGCCCATACCGCCCCGTTGATCAACCATAAACATGCCGACTTCAATGCCGCCGGCCACACACTGACCAGCGACAAGGTTCGCGAAGCGATCGTCGCGGCCGGCGCGGCCCATGGTTGGAAAGTAGTCGCCGAGAGCCCCGGCCAGCTGGCGCTGCACGTTGACGTTCGCAACACGCACCGCGTTGACGTGAAGATCAGCTACGACGAACGCGGCATGACCGTCGATTACGTGTCCAGCGAGAACCTCAACTATCGCGTGCGCGAAGGCGGTGCCCGCATTCACCCCAAGTACAATACGTGGGTGGACCTGTTGATCCACGACACAATCAGCCGGCTGTCGTCCTAGGCCGCGAGCAGCCAACGGCCAATGCGCGAGGTCGGGCCAGAGGCCGCGCTGCGAATGGCGAACATCGCCGCCGTCGACGCCGACGGCTGGTTGACTGCCGGCGACCGCCTGCGATTCTCGGCGATCACCTCGGTGCAGCGGCGACAACAATTCCTCGCCGGCCGCTGGTTGGTCCGGGAGTTGGCCGCGGAGTATCGGGAAGACTCGCCGGCACATTTTTCCATCAGTCATAGCGGCGATCGGGTCGTCGCGGCGATCGCGACCTTTCCGGTCGGCATCGACCTCGAACAGCCGTCGCGACCGCGCGATTTCCTCGCCCTCGCCGAGCTGGCCTTTTCGCCGGCGGAATGCGCCGAACTTCGCACGTTGCCGGAAAGCGAGCGCTCGGCGGCCTTCTACCGCTTCTGGACCTTGAAGGAAGCGACAGGCAAGCGGGAAGGTCACGGACTGCAGCTGGAGTTGGCGCGCCGGCAAAGGCCGGTCAATTGCGCTGCCGATGAAGCGGATCTGGTCAGTTGGCAGTTTGCCGATTGCAGCTTGGCGCTGGCCGGCAAGATCGGCATGTCCGTGCGCGCGGCCGGACTACCGGCAGGAGCGCGTCCCGTCTACTGGCGGATCGAACCGGCATTGGTTTGATCCGGAAGCGCAGTCTTGCTCACGCGCCGGATTGGGCGCGGGCGCGCCGTTCGATGAAACCCAGCAATGGCCCGGTCATCACCGAGGTTGCCACGGCCACCACAACCAGGATCGAGTACAGGTTGCGATTCAGCAGGCCGAGGTCGTAGCCCAATCCGAGCACGATCAGTTCCATCAGGCCGCGGGTGTTCATCAACACGCCCAAGCGCCAGGCATCCGCGCGCTCCATGCCCGACAGCCTGGCGGCCAGCACGGTTCCGCCCAACTTGCCGAAGCTGGCCACGGCGATGATTGCGCCGCACAGCAGCCATTGCTCGCTGCCAAGCAAGTCAATGCGCGTGCGCAGACCCGTGTTGGCGAAGAACAGTGGCAACAGTATGATTGCGGCGAACGGTTCGATGCGTTGCTCGACAGGCTGCGCAGACGAGCGTTGCCGGACACCACGATGCCGGCGATGAAGGCGCCGAACAGGGCATGCAGGCCGATGCTTTCGGTGACCAAGCCGCCTCCCAAGGCCGCCAGCACCAGCAAACGGATCCAGCGTGGCTCATCCTGCTCGCGCACCTCGCGCTGGGCGAGGCTTCGCCGCAGCCAGCGCGCGCACACCCAAACCAGGGACAGCACCAACGCCAGGCTCAGGGCAGTGCCGGCTGGCCCGGTGGATTGGATATAGGCGACGATGATGCCAAGCATGCCCCAGGCCGTGGCATCGCCCATGGCCGCGCATGCGATCGCAATCTGTCCGATTGGTTGGCTTCGGTAGCCTCGTTCCTCCAGGATGCGCAGCAGTACCGGAAAGGCGGTGATGCTCAGGGCCATGCCGAGGAATAGCGCAAAGCTCGTGTAAGAAATTCCGGCAGGCGCGTAGCGGGCGTGCAGGCCGATGGCCAGAAGCAAGCCAAGCAGGAATGGCAGGGCGATGCCAGCGTGGCTGATCACCAGCGCCCGGCGGCGTTGTCCCTTCAGGCTGCCCAAGTCGAACTCCGCGCCCGCGGCGAACATGAAAACCAGCACGCCCAGCTGGCTGACCAGGCTCAGCCCGGCCAGGGAATCGGTTGGAAAGATCGCGGCGTGCAAGCTTGGAGACAGCAAGCCGAACAGCGAGGGACCCAACAGTATGCCGGCCAGCATTTCGCCGATGACTGCGGGCTGGCGGACGTGGCGCATCAGGGCACCGGCTGCCTTCGCGCAGCCCAGCACCAGGAGCAACTGCAACAGGAACAGGGCGAAGGGCGAATGCAGTTCCGGGAAGTTGCCCATCAGGTCGCCCGAGGTGTCACTACGACCAGCGTCGCAGCACCAACGTGGCATTGGTGCCACCAAATCCGAAGCTGTTCGACATCACCGTGGAC
>JANYBA010000385.1 GCA_025360985.1 Gammaproteobacteria bacterium
GTAGTGCAGGGAGAACACGTCGAGCACGCGCTTGCCGGTCTGTAGCTCGTATTTGTGCAGCTGGTCGAGCAGCCAGGGCATGTAGTCCATGCCGCCGTGGTTGGCCTTGTCGGGGTAGCAGCACCAGTTGTGGGCGGCGCCGTATTGCTGGTCGTAGCCGGAATAGAAGTAACCGCTCCAGCCCCATTCCTCCGGGCCAACCACCACGGCGCCCGGATCAACCACCTTGATCATGGCGCCGTAGTCGATCATCTTCTGGCGGATCTCGTCCATGGTCGCGCCGACCGGGTGCACTTCGCGGTGCGTGGACTGCCAGAGGCTGTGCTCGTTATCGAGCAGGTAGTAGCGCAGGCCGCCGTTGGCCGCCAGGCCCCAGCGGGTCACCAGATCCTGGGCCCAGCCTTGCTGGAAGTTCACGCCGGCCGGTGTGTTGGCATCGTTGGGATCGTTGCCGCTGATGTCCTGGCCGGTGCTCTTGAGCACGCCATTGCCGGCGTCGGCAAACCACTGGGCATCGTTGCCGGTCTGGGCGCCGTATTTGGCCTGGGAAAAGCCCGCGAGCTTGCCGCGGTTGCTGCCGAGCTTGGCGACCCAATCCAGCATCGGGATGGTCAGCATCGGCTCGGCGCCACCGGCGCGGCTGTTCGTGATGAATGTATCGCCGAGCTCGCCGGCGGTGGCGCTGGTCTCGGCGATGCTTTCGAAATACCAGTCGAAGCCGCGATTGCTGGCATTGAGCTGCCAGTTGTAGCCGGAACTGGCGTTGCCGCCGGAGCGATTGAGCGGCGCGTTCAGGTCATTGAGCTGGGCAGTGCTGGCAAAGGCCACGCCATAGATGTTCGGACTGATCGCATGGCGGTTGCCATTGGCATCGACGTTCACGGTCACGGCCGCGTTCTGCGCGGCAGCGGCCCCCGCGAACAGCACGACCAACGCGAGAGCGATCCTGGGCGACTTCGACATGCGATTCTCCGGTGGCGACGGCGGCATCGTCGGCCGATGGTCGGCACCGGTCAAGCCGGCGCGGACGTGGATCGCGTTGCTCCATCACAGTATTTGCGGCAGGATCAGCCCATGCCCCGCACCTTCCGCTTTCGCGCCTGCCCGCTTTGCGAGGCCATCTGCGGCCTCGAATTGCAATTCGAGGACGATAGGCTCGTGGCCATTCGCGGCGACGGCGCCGACCCGTTCAGCCACGGACATATCTGCCCCAAGGGCAACGCCATCCTCGATCTCGAATCGGATCCGGACCGGCTGACCCGACCGATGCGCCGGATCGGAGTCGAATGGCAAGCAATTGGCTGGGACGAGGCCTTCGCGTTCGCCGGCGAGCGGCTCGCGGCGATCCAGGCCGAACATGGCGCCAGCGCGGTCGCCGCCTACCTCGGCAATCCGAATGTCCACCATTTCGGCCACATCGCCTACTTGCCGGCGTTGCTCCGCAGCCTGCGCACGCCCAACGTCTTCAGCGCCTCGTCCGTGGACCAGTGGCCGCACCAGTTCGTCTGCGCCCTGATGTACGGCCACCAGTTCCTTTTGCCGATCCCGGACATCGACCGCACCGATTACTTCCTGATGCTGGGCGCCAATCCGGTGGCTTCGAACGGCAGCTTGATGACCGCGCCGGGCGTGGCCAAACGCCTGAAGGCGCTGACCGCGCGCGGCAAGCTGGTGCTGCTCGACCCGCGCCGCACCGAGACCGCGGAAATCGCCAGCGAGCACCATTTCATCCGACCGGGCAGCGACGCCTGGTTCCTGGTTGCATTCGTGCAGGCCCTGGCGCGCAAGGGTCCGGCACGAATCGCTGCCTATGGCGAACGACTGTCCGGATTCGAAGCGGCGCTCGCAGCGGTGCAGGAAATCGATTGCGCCGACATCGAAGCGCAAACCGGAATCAGTGCCACGGCGATCGAACGACTGGCAGGCGAATTCATGGCGGCGCCGAGCGCGGTCGCCTATGGCCGCATGGGCGTATCGACCCAGGCGCACGGCACGCTCTGCCAATGGCTGCTGCAACTGGCGAACCTGTATTCCGGCAACCTCGATCGCGAAGGCGGCGCACTGGTCAACGAATCCGCGATACCGGTCACCGGTCCCGGCACCAGCCGCGGCCAGCGCGGGCGCTGGCGGAGCCGCGTGCGCGGATTGCCGGAATTCGCTGGCGAACTGCCGGTCGCGGCGCTCACCGAGGAAATGACCACGCCCGGCCAAGGCCAGGTCCGCGCCCTGCTCACTTGCGCCGGCAATCCGGTGCTGTCGACGCCGGACGGTCGCGAGTTGGCGCAGGCCATGGGCAAGCTCGAGTTCTATCTCGCCATCGACGTCTATATCAATGAGACGACGCGCCACGCCGACCTGATCCTGCCGCCGGCGTCGCCACTCAGCCAATACCACTACGACGTGATCTTCAATGCCTTCGCCGTGCGCCGCGTCGCGCGCCTGAATGTCCCGGTCCGCGAGCGCGCTGCCGACGAACGCGCCGATTGGGAAATCATCAATGGCCTCGGCGCGGCATTCGCCGCCGCGACCGGCAAGTCGTGGCAAGCCCTGCCGCCGCCGCGCGAGCTGATCGCCGCCGGACTCGCGCAGGGTGGCAGTGGCCTCGATATCGCCGCGCTCGAGCTTGCCCCGCATGGCCTGGATCTCGGTCCTTTGCGCCCATCGCTCCTGGCGCGGCTCGAGACCGCCAGCGGGAAGATCGAAGCGGCGCCACCGGAGTTGCTGGCCGAACTTTGTTCACTGGCAATTGCCGATCGGAAAACAACTGGACTACGACTGATTGGCCGCCGCGACGTGCGCAGCAACAACTCCTGGATGCACAACGCCCCGCGCTTGGTGAAGGGCAAGGCGCGGCACCAGTTGCTGATGCACCCCGACGATTTGGCGGCACGACGGATACTGGATGGCGCGCGGGTGCGGGTGCGCTCGCGGACGGGCGAACTGGTCACCGAGGTGGTTGCCAGCGACGAGATGATGCCCGGCGTGGCCTGCCTGCCACATGGCTTTGGCCACGGCTACGACGGCGTCCAACTGGCAAGGGCCAGGCAACTAGTGGGAGAAAGCTACAACGACCTCACCGATCCGCTGGCGGTGGATGCGCTGTGCGGCAATGCCGCGCTCAATGGCCTGCCAGTGGAGGTCGAACCGGCCTAGTCCGCCAGCTTGAGCACGATCTTGCCCTTGGCGCGACCGGAGATCAGACGGTCGAAGGCCGCAAGCGCCTGGTCGAACTCGAACACGCTGTCGATCACCGGGTGGATCCGCTTCAATTCGACCAGGCCGGCGATATTCGCCAGCTGCGCGCCGTTGGATTCGGTCAGGTAACGGAAATACCTGGCGTGTTTTTTGTTGGCCGCGGCGTAGACTTTGCGCGCCATTGCCCACATCGCCAGGCGTGCGACGGGAATGCGGCCAAACTTCCTCGCCATTTCGCGATCCGGCGGACCGGCGACACTGACCACCACGCCGCCTGGCTTGAGCACATCGAAGGCCTGCATCGTGTGCTCGCCGCCAAGGCTGTCGAGCACGATGTCGTAAATCGGGCCACGTGCCGCCACCGACTCCCGGTCGTAGGAAATAACGCGATCGGCGCCAAGCGCACCGACCCAGTCGGCGTTACCCGAACTGGTCGTGGTTTCCACGATCAGGCCGAGCTGCTTCGCGTACTGGATGGCGAATGTCCCCAGACCGCCCGATCCAGCCTGGATGAGAATGCGTTGGCCGTGTTCGGCATGGGCGCGGTCCACCAGCCCCTGCACCGTCGTCAACGCGACCAGCGGCAAGGACGCGGCACCGATGGCGTCCAGGTTGGCCGGCCGCAGCGCCACGAACGCTTCTGGCTGCACGGAGAATTCGGCGAACGCGCCCAACGTGTCGCGGCTGGCGCGAAAATACACGTTGTCGCCGACCGCGAACCGGCTGGAACCGGCACCCACCGCATCGACTATGCCGCTGGCGTCGAATCCCAAGGTCACCGGGAAGCGCAGCGACGTCAAGCGCCGGAGGTCTCCGTGCAACAGCTTGTAGTCGATCGGATTCAAGCTTGCGGCGCGCACGCGGACACGAACCTCGCCTGGTCCCGGTATTGGCCGCGGCAGCGTACGAAGCTTCAGGCAATCGACGGGACTGCCATACGCGATCGCCTGCCACGCGCGCATCGTGTCGGTCACGGCGAGCAATTTCCCAGCGCCAGTGTCAGTGCCTGCAGAGTTTCACCGCCACGCGCCGTCTGCACGAACGCGGTGAGGCCGGTATTGGCGACGTGGGCATCAGCCGGAAGCGCGACCTGCATGATCTTGCCCGCACCCGTCGCGGCCACGGGCCAGGGGCCCCAGAATCCGCGCACCACCCGATCGTGGTGCAGGGTCGCACCGCCGTTTTCGCCGGACTTCACCGCCGAAACGATCGAGTTCTCGTAGAGCGCCAGGAAAAGCTGGGCATCGGCGGCAATCGGTCCCAGCGGCTGGGCTTGCAAAGACACGCGCCAATGATCGCCTTCGGGCTGGGCCTGGAGCGCCACGTCCACGGTCGAGCGTCCCTGCTGCGCAGAAGTCATGGCCTCGGCCACGGCCTGCGGCTGGTACCAGTGCAGGCCCAGGTCCGAGGACAGCATCACCTGCGGCGTGTAGATCGTGCTGCTGCCGCTGGCGCGCACCCGGCGGCTCTGGCGCTCGGTGTAAGCGTGGCGGGCGAAGCGGTCGGGCCAACCGAGTTCGTCCCAGTAGTCGACATGGAAGGCGAGCAGGCTCAGCTGCTGCGGATCGGCGTTCGCCGCCAGTCCGCGGAACCAACGATCGGCGGGCGGGCAGCTGCTGCAGCCTTCCGAGGTGTACAGCTCGAGCAGGACGCCGGCGCGCGGCCCGCTATGGGCCTGGCAGGCGCCGGAAGCGTGGGCCAGGCCGGGCGCGATGGCCATGCCCAGGGCGATCAAAAAGCTGCGGTTCATTGCCGACACTCCAAGAGGATACCCCCTGGAGAGGCGCTGTGAGGGCGCGAGGATGCGCCCCGTCGTCGCCAATCAGTGGTGGTGGCCGCCAGCACCATGGACGTGGCCATGCACGCACTCTTCCACGGTGGCTTCGCGCACGTCGGTGATCTCCACCGCGAAGTGCAAGGCCTTCCCGGCCAGTGGATGGTTGCCGTCGACGGTCACCTGGTCGCCGTCGATGCCGGTGATCGCGACCGACATCGGGCCCTGCGGCGTCTGTGCCTGGAAAGCCATGCCGATTTCCAGCTGATCTACGCCCTGGAACGCCATGCGCGGCACGACCTGCACCAGCATCGGATTGGGCATGCCATAGCCTTCCTCGGGCTGGACCACGACCTGCAAGGTATCGCCCGCCATGCGCCCGGCCAGTTCCTTCTCCAGCCCCGGCACGATATTACCGACGCCATGCAGGTAGCTCAGCGGCTCGTTGCCGGACGAGCTGTCGATGACCTGGCCAGCGTCGTCGGTGAGGGTGTAGTGGAACGACGCAACGGTGCGGTCGACGATTTGCATGGCGCAGTTCTTCGGCAAGGAGGAGGCCCATTATACCTGTGAGACAATGAGCATCGAACGCCGTCCTGCCCTGCCCGATGTCCTCCCCGTTCATCACCGAAACCGTCCTCGACGTCCGCCACTGGACCGAGTCCTATTTCAGCTTCACGACGGCCCGCGACGATGGCTTCCGCTTCGACAACGGCCAGTTCGTCATGATCGGGCTCGAGGTCGACGGCCGCCCGCTGATGCGCGCGTATTCGATCGCGAGCGCCAACTGGGAAGAGCACCTGGAATTCTTCAGCATCAAGGTCCAGAACGGGCCCCTGACCTCGCGCCTGCAGCACATCAAACCCGGCGACTCACTGATGATCAGCCGCAAGCCGACCGGAACCCTGCTGATCAGCGACCTCTTGCCCGGCCGGACGCTTTACCTGCTTGCCACCGGCACCGGACTGGCACCATTCCTGGCGATCGTGAAGGACCCCGAGACCTACGAACGCTTCGAAACGGTGGTGTTGACCCACGGCGTGCGCAACATCGCCGACCTCGCCTACGCCGACTACATCCGCAACGAGCTGCCGCACAACCAATACCTGGGCAAACAGATTTCGCGACAACTTCGCTACTACCCGAGTGTCAGCCGCGAACCTTTCGACCATCACGGCCGACTGACCACGTTGATGGAGACCGGACGAATGACGCGGGACCTCGGCCTGCCGCCGATCGACCCGAAAACCGATCGCGCGATGATCTGCGGCAGTCCGCAAATGTTGGCCGATTTCCGCCGCATCCTCGACGGTCGCGGCTTCGTCCCGGCGCCGAAGATCGGCGTGCCCGGCCATTACGTGTTCGAACGGGCCTTCGTCGAAAAATGAGCGCCCTGCCGCTCAGCTTCCGGATGGCGACCCCGGACGACGCCGCGGCGCTTGGCGATTTCATGACGCGGAATTTCGTCGCGGCCTACAGCCACACCGCCAGTCCGGAAAACATCGCCGCCGCCGTCGCCGGCAATTACGGCGAGTCGGCGCAGCGGCGCCAGCTGGCCGCCAGCCACCATCTTGCGCTGGTCGCCGAGTCGGGCCGGGAATTGGCGGCGCACGCGCTGCTCAGCCTGGCCGGACCGCCCTCGACCGGCACCGTTCCTGTGCCCACCATCGAAGTCGCGCGCTTCTACGTCGATGCCCGCTTCCATGGCCAGGGCGTTGCCCAAGTAACCATGGCGGAGGTCAAGCGCATTGCCCGCGAGCGCGGCGCGGCCAGCCTGTGGTTGAGCGTGGCGCAGAGCGCGACGCAGGCGATCCGCTTCTACGAGAAGGAAGGCTTCCGGATTTCCGGCGAGCTCATCTACATGCTCGGCGAAGAGGCCAAGGACGACTGGCTGATGGTGTTCGAACTCGGCGAATCGCGCTGACCACAGATTCCAGTTAGCTCTGACCAGGGTCCGATGCTGATTGCAAATGCTCGTTCGTCGACAACCCAAGTCCGCTTCCGGCCAAAAGCAGACGCTTGAGAAGACGCCCTATCCCGGCTAGCTGCGGATTCACCGCCCCGCGGGCAGCGCGGCAGGGATGATGTAGTCGGTGACAAGATCCTGCAGCTGATACCACGTAGTGAACTCGCCGTAGCTACCTGCAGTAATTGCCACG
>JANYBA010000401.1 GCA_025360985.1 Gammaproteobacteria bacterium
TGCCCGGCGACAGGGCGAACGTCAGCGCCGTTCGAGCATCCGCGGCAACCAGATGAATCTTGGTGGTCCAACCGCCTCGCGACTTGCCGATGGCTTGCGGTCCGTTTTGTTTTGATTGTCGAGGCGCTGCGATAGTGTTAACACGCCCTAGTTCAGTTCCAATGCCAGTCGACCGCGAATGCGGCCAACATGCCGACGGCCAAGTCGAGCTTCAAGGCCATGCCCAGGACGAGTCCCAACCAGGTCGCCATTCCGGTACGCGTCGCCGTGGCCAAGGGCTTGCCGAGGCTCAATTCGCCGAGCAGGGCGCCAAGGAAGGGACCGATCAGCATCCCGGCCGGGCCGAAGAACACGCCGAACAGCAGCCCGAGGCTGGCGCCAACGACGGCTCGACCGCTTCCGCCCGCGCGCTGCGCTCCCTTCGACGTCGCCCAGAAATCCAGCAGCAAGGACAGCAAGGTCAACAGCCCCAGCAGCGCCAGCATCCATCCGCCGACCCTCGCGAAGCCATCGTTCCATGCCGCCAGGAACAACCCCGCATAGACGAGTGGCAATCCCGGCAACAACGGCAACAGGATGCCGGCCAGGCCGATGAACACCAGCGCGGCGGCGAGGATGTACAGCCCGACGCTTGCATCCATTCCGGCATCCTCCCTGGCAGCGAAATGAAACGGCCCGCCGAAGCGGGCCGTCATTCAATCACGAAAAAGGAGACTCAGTTCTGGAACGGGTTGTTCTCGGCGAAGTATTCGTGGTTGTCCGCGTTGTCGATGGCATTGGTCGGGTTCGTGTTGGCCAGGTTCATTGCGGCGGCTTGGCCGTAGACCCAGTCGTTGGTGCCGGCGGTGAGATCGAAGTGGCTCATCTCGTGCACCAGGGTGCCAGCCTTGGAGTCGGTGCCGGTGGCAGGCGCGGTCCAGAAGGCCCTGCAGACGTGGATCTTGTAGGGCTGGTTCGGATAGACGAAGGCGTAGTAGCTCTGCTTGCAGGTGCAGTCGATCGTGACCTGGTTCGCGGCGGCGGTCGCGGAGCTGTAGTCCATCGCCGTATCGATGGCGGCGTAATGGCTCTTGACGGTGTTGTAGCGGGTGGTATTGAACGCGCCGAACCAGGTCGTGTAGCGCGCGCCTGCGGCGCCGCTGTTCATGTAGGTCTTGGCGTTCTCGGTGTAGGTGCGCGCATCGACCACCGCCGCCCCGGCCAGGCTGGTCTGGCTGCTGTCGCAGCCCACGAAGGCAATGCCATTGACGATGGTGCCGGTGCCGCCGCCGCCAGGCTTGGCCTGGTTGTCGGCGCCGCCCTTCAGGTTTGCGCCGTCAAGCCAGACGCGCATCGTTGCGGTCTGCAGCGAACCCAGGCGACCACCAAAACGGGGATCCTGCAACACGCTGTTGAAGCGAACGGTGACGTCGCCACCCTTCAGGTCGTAAAACTTGGCCAGATTGACCGCAACCAGCTTGGTCTCGTGTGGCTGGAACACGACCATGTCGGCATCGGTCGGCGCGCCGCGCTTGACCAGGGGACCGGTATAGGTCGCGACGCGGCCATTGCTCGTGACCTGGAACAGGTTGCCTTCCATCCGGTGGCTGGGCAGCTGCCAGTACGGAACCTTCAGGACCTGGCTGCTGTTGTTGGTCAGCTTGAGCTGGACGGTGCCGTCGAATCCGTGCGAGCCGGCATTGGCGAACAGGCTGGCGCCCAGCGGCGAGGCGTATTGGCCTTGCATGGGCTGGTGCGCACCGAAGGCAATGCCGGTAGCTGCGACCATGGCGGCCGCCAAGGCGATATTGCGGAAGTTCTGCGACATGCTGGATCCCCTGGAAGGTTTGGCTAGGAATGAGGTGGCTATCGGTCCGTGTCCCCGGACCCGGCGACCATAGCGAAATGTGAGCCAGCTCGCATGTTGCGACGCAACAGGACTGCTAGTTGCGATAGTCCCGGTGGCAGCTGTCGCAGGCCTGGTCGACCTTGTTCACCGCCGCGGTGGCGACCGCGCAGGAAGTCATCGGCGATGCCAGGGCCAGGTCGGCGGCCCCGCGCAGCCCGCCGGCATAGCGACCGAATTGCTCGTCTTTCTGGAGCCCGCCGAAGGCCGGTTCGATGTCGTTGGCGACCAGCCGCAGCGTCTGCAGGCGGGCAGTGAGGTCCGAGGTCGTGCAGCGGTTCTGCTTGAGGCTCTCGCCCAGTGCCTTCATCTGGTGGCCCATGACCGTCATCACCCCGTCCGGGAATGCGGACTTTCGTTGCAGGGCTTTTTCGATCATGTCGGTACCAACGGCACCGACGGCAAGGCCGAGCAGGAACAGCAGGAGCAGGCGCATGGGATTCGAATCCTGGAAAACCGCGGCGACAATATCACGACCACTTGCGTCGATTGCGGCCTTGGTCGCGTCGGCCGGTCGATTTCAGCGCAGGAGCACGACCCGGCCATTCTCGATCCGGACGGTCGAACCCTCGTGAAGATTGGGCGAAATCGCGCCCTGGATGAAGACCAGGCGCCGGCCGTCGTCCATGCGCACGCTGATGCGGTAATTGGGCGTCACCGCCCGCTGCACCGGGCCATAGCCGGTCGCGGAGCTGCCGCTGGCGACGCCGCCGACGATGCCGCCCAGGACGGCGCTCTTGCCATTGGACGCGCCGGACACCTGCGACACTTCGATGCGTTCGACGCGGCCGCAGTCGGGGCAACGCACCTGCGGCGTCGGATAATCATTGCCGGGACTCTGCTGGTTTCGTTGTGGGGGCGCACTGGCGCAGGCCGCCAGCGTCAGTCCGACGGCAACGATGAAAAGACTACGAAACCCCATGAGCCGCTCCCTGGTTTGGCGTGCGGGACCACGTTAGTGCCTCGCGCCTGAATGTCGCCGGACCAGGACTTACAATAGCGACATGCCATCGCCCTGGACCGACCGTTTCGCCAGCATCGATCGTCTCTACGGCGCCGGCAGCCTGGACGCGCTACGCCGCCGCCATGTCTGCGTAGTCGGCCTGGGCGGCGTGGGTTCCTGGGCCGTGGAAGCCCTGGCCCGCAGCGGCGTGGGCTGCTTGACCCTGGTGGACGCCGACGATATCTGCGTTTCCAACACTGGCCGGCAACTGCACGCCATCGAAGGCCAGTACGGCCGCGGCAAGGCCGAGGCGCTGGCCGAGCGCTGCCGCGCCATCAACCCGGGTATTCGGGTGGAAACCCGCGCGGCTTTCGTGACCGCAGCCAACCTCGTGGAATTGCTCGATCGCGACTACGACCTGGTGATCGACGCCTGCGACAGCTTCCGCAGCAAGGTCGAGATGATCGCCTGGTGCCGGCGCCGCAAGCTGCCGATCATCGCCTGCGGTTCGGCAGGGGGGCGCACCGACCCGACCCAGGTGCGGGTACGCGACCTGTCGCGCACCGAGCACGATGCCCTGCTCGCCCTGATTCGCAAGAAACTGCGCCAGGAATTCAACTTCCCGAAGAATACCGAGCGCTATTTCGGCGTGCCGGCGATCTACTCCCTCGAAAATGTCAGGTACCCGCAAGCCGACGGCAGCGTCTGTGGAACCCGACCGGCGCTCGGGCCGGATGCCGCGCTCAAGCTCGACTGCGGCGCCGGGCTTGGATCGGCGACGCATATCACCGGGACGTTCGCGTTCGTGGCGGTGGGGAAGGCGATCGAGTTGCTGTTGAAGGCACGGTAGGAGCGAATTCATTCGCGACCCAGGATCGCCGCTTCCGGTCGCGAATGAATTCGCTCCTACCGGAAAATTCGGAAGAGCAGGTCAGCATTCGCGGTCGTGACCTCCGCAATCCTTTCTTCGGGCTCCGGACGCAACTCAGCAATCGTGCGCAGCACATTCGGCAGCAGCGATGGTTCGTTGCGCTGGCCGCGATGATTGGCGTCGGGTTGGTCGGGGGCGTCGGTTTCCAGCAGGAGGAATTCCAGCGGCATGGTCGCGACGATCCGCCGTAGGCGTTTGGCGCGATCGAAGGTCACCGGCCCGCCGATCCCGAGGCAAAAATTGAGGTCGAACAATTGCCGCGCCTGCTCTTCGCTGCCCGAATAGCTGTGCACGACGCCGCGCAGGCCACCGACCGAACGGATCGTCGCAATGACTTCCTCGACGGCGCGGCGGGCGTGCAGAACGACGGGCA
>JANYBA010000003.1 GCA_025360985.1 Gammaproteobacteria bacterium
CCGCGGCCGAAGACGATGTTGGCCACGCCATGCGGCAACAGGTCGCCGATCAGTTCGAAGAAACGCAGCGAGGTCAGCGGCGTGATTTCAGAAGGCTTGAGCACCAGCGTGTTGCCCGCAGCCAATGCCGGCGCCATCTTCCAGGCCGCCATCATCAGCGGGTAGTTCCAGGGCGTGATAGAGGCGATCACGCCGACCGGGTCGCGGCGGATCATCGAAGTATGGCCGGGCAGGTACTCCGCGGCCGCCGATCCGCCGAGGCAACGGGCGGCGCCAGCGAAGTAGCGGAACACGTCGGCGATCCCGGGGATCTCGTCGTTGAGCGCCGCCGCATACGGCTTGCCGCAATTCCTCGACTCGAGTCGCGCCAGTTCCTCGCCGTGGGCTTCGACACGATCGGCGATCTTCAGCAGCACGACGGCACGATCCCTGGGCGCGGTGCGCGACCATCCGGGCAAGGCATGGTCGGCCGCTGCGACAGCCGAGGCGACCTGCTCGGGCGTGGCCTCGGGGATGCGGCAGATTTCCTCGCCCGTGGCCGGATCGAGTATCGAAAGCAGCTCGCCCTGCCCCGCCACCAGCCCGTTGTTGATGAACATCTTCGTCTGCATGTCGCTGCTCTCCTGGGATTGCGATTATTTTCCGCTGCCGGCCACCGTGTCGGTGTCCCGCGTCAGGGCATAGGCGCCGAGGATCGGCAGCATGGTCACCAGCATCACCATCATGGCGACGACATTGGTGATCGGCGTGTCGCGCGGCTTGCTCAACTGGTTGAGCAGCCAGATCGGCAGGGTCCGCTCGCTGCCGGCGGTGAAGGTGGTGACGATGATTTCGTCGAAGCTCAAGGCGAAGGCCAGCATGCCGCCCGCCAGCAGCGCGGTGGCGATGTTCGGAAGCAGGACGTAGCGGAAGGTCTGGAAACCGTCGGCGCCAAGGTCCATCGAAGCTTCCAGCAAGGACTGCGACACGCGCCGGAAGCGCGCAATCACGTTGTTGTAGACGACCACGATGCAAAACGTCGCGTGGCCCGCGACGATGGTCAGGATGCCCGGCTCGATCCCGGCCATCTTGTAGGCCGACAGCAGCGCGATGCCGGTGACGATGCCGGGCAGCGCGATCGGCAGGATGAACATCAGGGTGATGCCTTCCTTGCCGAAGAAACTGCGCCGGTACAGCGCCGCGGCCGCCATCGTGCCGAGCAGCATCGCCGCCGCCGTGGCCAGCGTGGCGATCTTGAGGGACAGCGCGATCGCGGCGCGGACATCATCGCGGCCCAGGGCCAGCGCGAACCAGCGCAGGGTGAAGCCCTGCAAGGGAAAACTGAAGGCGCTGGTTTCGGTGTTGAAGGCGTAGACGAAGATCACCAGGATCGGGAAATGCATGAAGGCCAGGCCCAGCCAGGCCGCGGACTTCAGGCCGACACCGGCGCGCTGGCTGCCGTCAGAGCGCATCGAAAGCCCCGAAACGCTTGGCGATGGCGAGGTAGATCGTGACCAGCACGATCGGCACCACGGTGAACGCCGCCGCCAACGGGATATTGCCGACCGCGCCCTGCTGCACGTAGACGAAGCTGCCGATGAACAGCCCGGGCGGGCCGACCAGGGACGGGATGATGTAGTCGCCCAGGGTCAGCGAGAAGGTGAAGATCGACCCGGCGACGACGCCAGGAAAGGCCAGCGGCCAGATCACGTGCCGGAAGGTCTGCGCGCCGCGCGCGCCGAGGTCCATCGAAGCCTGCACGAGGTTCGGCGGCACGCGTTCGAGCGCCGCCTGGATCGGCAGGATCATGAACGGCAGCCAGATGTAGGTGAAAACCAGGAAGCGCCCGAGGTTCGACGTCGACAGCGTCGATCCGCCGATGTAGGGCAAGGTCAGCAGCGCGTCCATCGTCGTCGCCAGGTGCAGCTTGCCCAGCAGCCAGTAGAAGATGCCGCCCTTGGCCAGGATCACCGTCCAGCTATAGGCCTTGACGATGTAACTGGCCCACATCGGCAGCATGACGCCAATGTAGAAGAAGCCCTTCATCTGTGGCGAGGCGTAGCGCGCCATGTAATAGGCGATCGGAAACGAAATCGCCGCCGCCGCGATCGTCACCGACGAGGCCATCGCCAGGGTGCGCAGCACGATGTCGAAATTGGCGTGGTCGAAGATTTTGCCGTAGTTGGCCAGGGTCAGCTTCGGCAGCACGCTCATGGAGAAATCGTCGAAGCTGTAGAAGCCCTGCCAGAGCAAGGCCAGCAACGAACCGAGGTAGACCACGCAGAACCAGATCAGCGGCGGTCCGAGCAGGATTGCAAGCAAGAGGCCGCTGCGCCGATACAGCAAGCCGGCGAGCCTGCGCAGCGGTGTACCGAGGTAGATGGCGTTGCCGGTCACCCCGGCCCGTCCTTGAGCGGCACCATGGCCGCGCGGGACCAGTAGGCGTGCACCGCCTCGCCGATGGCCGGCAAGGTTGCGCCGCCGTTCTCGCCGTTCTGCAGGCTGGCGACGACGCGGCCGCCGCCGTCGAGGTCGATCTCGATGCGGCTGGTAGAACCGTGGTATTGCACGTCGCGAACGATCCCGGAAACGCTGGCCAGGTCGTGGGCGAGCGACATGTCGCGGGACACGCGCACGTGTTCGGGACGGATCGAGAACGACGACGCCGTGCCACCGAGCACGCGCGCGCGGTCGCCGTCGATGACGTTCGACGTACCGACGAAATTGGCGA
>JANYBA010000013.1 GCA_025360985.1 Gammaproteobacteria bacterium
GGAAGAACTGCGCGCCGCCGGCCTGCGAGTGATCATGGCCACCGGCGACGGCACCAGCACCGCGCAGGCGGTCGGCAAGGCGCTCGGCATCGACGAGGTGCATGGCGAAGTCCGGCCGAAGGACAAACTCGAGCTCGTGACTGCGCTCAAGACCGAAGGGAAGCGCGTCGCGATGGCCGGGGACGGCATCAACGACGCGCCAGCGCTGGCGGCCGCCGACGTCGGCATCGCCATGGGCACCGGCACCGACGTTGCGATGTCCAGCGCGCAGCTCACGCTCGTCAAGGGCGACCTGCGCGGCATCGCCCGCGCGCGTCTCCTGTCGCAGGCGACCGTGGCCAACATGAAGCAGAACCTCGGCTTCGCCCTGGTCTACAACGCGCTCGGCGTGCCCCTTGCCGCTGGCATCTTGTACCCGGCATTCGGCCTGCTGCTGTCGCCGATGATCGCCGCGCTTGCCATGAGCCTGAGCTCGGTGTCAGTGGTCGGCAATGCGCTGCGGTTGCGACGCGTTGCGCTGGCATCGTAAACCCGACCGCATCGATTTGACGCAGGTCAAGGCATCGGTGCGCCGGCGCGCGTAGCGTCATGGCCGCAGACTTGTGGCATGAGGGTCCAACTTTGAACGTAACGACGAACTTGCGTAGCGCGCTGTCGCGGAAAGACGTCTCGCGAGCGGTGTTTCTTGTTCTCCCGGCGCTGGCCGCCCTGTACCTGATCATCGAGCACCGGGCCCACGTGGCGGGCGCACTGGGACTGCTTCCTTACTTGCTGCTGCTCGCCTGCCCGCTAATGCACCTGTTCCATCACCACGGCCACGGCCACCATCACCGGCAAGACCAGGACGTCGACAAGGAGTAGTCCATGAAATCGCCCGCACCACTGCTTGTGATTGCCCTGATGGTTTTTGCCCCGGTCATCGGCGCGGCCGAGACGGAGCAGCACGACGCGCATCACCCGGCGACCGCGCCAGCGGCAACGGCCCTGCCGGCGGCGGACACCGAGCAGGCACGCATGGCCATGCAGATGAATCACATGCAGGACATGCATGAGAAATTCATGGCCGCCAAGACGCCGACGGAGCGCCGAGCGCTGATGGCCGAGCACATGAAGGCCATGCAGGACGGCATGGCGATGATGAACCAATCCGATTCGGAGACGCGTCCCGCCATGGGCTGCGACATGAATAACGACCATCAGCGCATGGAACAGCGCATGAAGATGATGGCAATGATGATGACGATGATGATGTCGATGATTGTGGATCGACTCCCGTTGAACCCAATGCAGTAATCGAGGAGAACTTATGTCACCCGTACGTACCGGTTTGACCTTCGGCATGACCGTAGCCGTGTTCTACGCCCTGTGCACCGTGGTTTGGGCGCTGGCGCCCGGCCCGTTCCTGGGCTTCATGAACAACTTGTTCCATGGCATGGACTTCGGATCGCTGGCGCAGTCGAAACCGTTCGATGGCATCGGATTCGTGTCGGCATTGCTGATACTGAGCGTCTGGGCCTTCTTCGCCGGCACATTCTTCGTGTGGTTGTCGCGTCGAATCGAGCGTTGAGGGCAGCCTTGGCTCGCTGAGTCGCCCTCGCTACAAAGCGGGCTATCCCTGGAGTTAGCTACATACTCCGAGCCGACGCCGGTCCACTTGGCTCGTTTTTGTGCGCCGCAAGGTTGCGCCAAGTCACAGTTGCGTATAGCTTGCCCCCGGGCGCCGGGCTTCGGCCTGCCCATCCACTCATTCCGGGGAAAGTGCACATGATTTCGAAACGCCTTTTGGCCAAGGGAACCTTGGCCGTTGCCATCGCGGCGGTGTCCGTCGCGGCTTACGCCACGCATAGCTGGAACAACTACCACTGGGCCAGAACGACGTCGTCGTTCGCGCTGCATACGCTCGACAGCACGGTGGCCGGCGGCACCAACGCCAACTGGCCGGTGCTGCTTTCGGCCGCTGCGTCGCAGTGGTCGCAGTCGACCAATCTTGATCTCAGCGTCGTGACGTACGCCAACTCCAGCCGCGACCGCAAGAGATGCACGGCTGTGTCTGGCAAGATTCGCGTCTGCAATGCGGCCTACGGCAGCAACGGCTGGCTCGGCCTGGCCTCGATCAACCTCGACAGCAACGGCCATATCTCGCAGGGCACCGCGAAGATGAACGACAGCTACGCTTCGACGTATGCGTCGGACGCCAACGAAGCCGCGCACGTGATGTGCCAGGAAGTCGGCCACACCTTCGGCCTGGGTCACACCTCCGAGGACGGCACCTCGCAGGGCACTTGCATGGATTACTCGAGCTCGCCGAGCAGCACCCAGCCGAACCAGCACGACTACGATGAGCTGGGCATCATTTACGGCCACACCGACTCGTACAACAGCTATAGCTCGAGCGCGCCGTTCGCTCCTTCGGCGACCCAGAGCGCCATGGCGGGCGACGTTCCGCTCGGCCACCTGGTGCGTCGTGGCCACTTCGCCGACACCTACGTCGCACCGGACGGCCGCGGCGGATTGTGGATCACCCATGTCACGCTCGCGCCGGGTTTCGAACACTTCGACGCTCAGTAATTCGACGAAGTCTTATAGCGGTCAATAAGCGACAACGATCCCTGATGCGCCGGCTTTACGCCGGCGCTTTTTTTGGCGCGGAGACTTCGCGCGCTTGACCTGAATCATGGCGGGGAGGCGCCGCCCGCCCCAGCATGGCCGCATCTTCGGAAAGGAGTGCCGTCATGAGCCAGACCCGAAAGCTGTGGCTGGGCCTCGCCGCCCTGCTGCTCGCGACCTTCTCGGTGCTGCTGTGGATGGGCGGCGAGATCCACCGGCAGGAGCCGCCGATCCCGTCCGCGGTCGTGGCGGCCGACGGCACGGCGATCTATACCCGCGACGACATCGAGACCGGACGCGTCGTCTGGCAGAGCTTCGGCGGCCAGCAACTCGGTTCGATCTGGGGCCATGGCGCGCTGGTCGCGCCGGACTGGAGCGCCGACTGGCTGCACCGCGAAGCCGTGTCCTGGCTCGACCTGCGCGCGCAGCGCCAGTTCGGCCATCCCTATGCGAATTTGTCTGCCGGCGACCAGGCCAAGCTGCAGGCCGAATTGCGGCCCGACATTCGCGCCAACGGATACGATCCGGCCACCGGCGTGTTGACGGTGCCGACCGAACGCGCGCAAGCCATCGCGCAGGTCGCGGCGCACTACGAGAGCGTGTTCAGCGACGATCCAGCGACCGCGTCGCTGCGCAACACCTACGCGATGCGCGACGACACCGTCGATTCTCCCGAACATCGGCGCCAGCTCACCGCCTTCTTCTTCTGGACGTCCTGGGCGGCCGTGTCAAACCGGCCGGGCGAGAACAAGAGCTACACCAACAACTGGCCCTACGAACCGCTGGTCGGCAATGCGCCGACCCCGAGTGCCTTCCTGTGGACCGTGTTCAGCGTGATATTCATGATTGCCGGCATCGGCCTGCTCGGCTGGCACTACGCGGTGTATCGCGACAAGGAAGGCAGCCCGACGCCGCCGAAGACCGATCCGCTGCGCGGCATCACGATCACGCCGTCGATGAAGGCTACCGCGAAATATTTCTGGGTCGTGCTCGCATTGTTCCTGACGCAGATAGTGCTCGGCGCGACGACCGCGCACTACCAGGTCGAAGGCCAGCAGATCTACGGATTCAATCTCGCGGCGGTATTGCCGTATGCGCTCACGCGCAGCTGGCACACGCAGCTCGCGGTGTTGTGGATCGCGACAGCGTGGCTCGGCACTGGCTTGTACATCGCGCCGGCGATCTC
>JANYBA010000023.1 GCA_025360985.1 Gammaproteobacteria bacterium
CCGCCAATCCTGCAGCCCTACCGCGATCTGTTGCGCCTGATCCGCAAGGAGGCGGTGCTGGCGGAGAATGCATCCTGGCTGTTCCGCAGCGGCCCCTACATGATATTTGCCGCCACGTGGGTGGCAGCCGCCCTGATCCCGACTTTCGCGACGAGCCTGCAGTTCAGCTGGACCGCCGACCTGATTGCGATCACAGCGCTCATCGGCTCGTCGCGGTTCTTCCTGGCGCTTGTCGGCATGGATGTCGGTACCGGCTTCGGCGGCATCGGCTCGAGCCGCGAGATGATGTTTGCCTCGCTCGCCGAGCCGGCGATGATGATGATCGTGTTCACGCTCGCTCTCCTTGCCGGCTCGACCCAACTCTCGGTCGTCGCCGACTTCATGCAGCAGCAGGCCGGCAAGGGCTTCAGCGGCGCCGTGCTCGTCGGCCACCACGGCCAGCCGATCTTCGCCCAGGCCTATGGCGAGGCCGATCGCGCCGCGCACCGCGCCAACACGCTGGACACGCCGTTCAACCTCGCCTCCGACAACAAGATGTTCACCGCCGTGCTGATCGCGCAGTTGCAGCAGCATGGCAAGCTGGCCTGGAGCGACACCGTCGGCAAGTTCCTGCCCGACTGGCCGCAGGCCGACGTGCGCAACAAGGTGACGATCGAAGAGTTGCTCACCCACACCTCCGGCCTCGGCGATTTCTGGGGCCCGGCCCACGACGCCAAGGCCCCGACGCTGGACACCGTCGCCGAATACGCCGACCTGATGCGCGCCGACGCGCCGGCGGCCGAGCCCGGCAAGGACTACAAGTACTCAAACAACGGCTACGTGCTGCTCGGCCTGATCGCCGAAAAGATCACCGGCAAGAGTTATTACGACCTCGTGCGCGAGCGCATCTACGCCCCCGCCGGCATGGCGCACAGCGACCATTACCTGACCACCGATGCCAAGCCCGGCGTCGCTATCGGCTACGAGCCCGATGGTTCGCCGAACACGCCGCACCTGGCCCTGCGCGGCTCGCCGGCCGGCGGCGGCTATGCGTCGGCAAATGATTTGCTGCGGTTCGCGACCGCGCTCGAAGGCGGCAAGCTCGTCAACAAGGACACGCTGGCGCGCATGACCACCGGCCGCGCCGCGATGGGCCCGGACATGGCCTACGGCTACGGCTTCGGCGTCACGCAAGGCAAGGAAAAGCACTTTGGCCACGACGGCGGCTCGCCCGGCGTCAACGCCTCGTTCGAAGTCTTTCCGGACTCGGGCTACGTGGTGGTCGTGCTCTCGAACAAGGACCAGGGCTCGCGCGACGTCGCCCAGCAATTGATCGGGATGGTGCTGGCGCGGAAGTGACTGGCTCTCACGCCGACAGTCCCGCATCGCCTTCCACCACTGTCTGCCGCATTTGCGGCCGTGCGCCCGGCTTCCACAGCGGCACTTCGTGGCGGACGCGATAGCGCAGAGGTCCGCCGTCCGTGCCAGGCGCGCGCGTGATCGGCCGCGGGATGCAGACGAACTCGGTGACCATCGTGGTCGCATCGACGCGCACGGTGGCGTAGCCGTGCCCGCCCACGTCGACGAAGGACAGGTGCGGCGCCACGTCCGGATTGCTAACCGCGTGCGCCATCGCCAGGTCGCCGCTGCGGGCGTATTCCAGCGCCGACTTCACGCCGTGGCGCAGCAGCAGGTTCATGGTGGGCTGCGGCGGGCCGTCGCCCGGATTGGCGACGTACAGCGGGCGCAAGGGATCGTCTTTTTTCAGATTGTTTTCGTTGGCTTCTGCCGAGCCCGGGGAAGAGATCGAGCCGCCAACGAAGGTGACGCCCACGGGCTCGAACGCGGCGGGCGGCAATGCCTTGGCCGCGTAGCCCGCCCAGAAGCTGTGGCGATCGCCGGCGACGATCGCAAGACCGGTGATGCCCGCGTCGCGTACGGCATCGAAGATCTCGGCGCGCTCGTGGAACATGGCACCCCAGTCCCACGTGCCCATCAGCCCATAGCCTGCGCCGTTCCACTTGCCCAGCTCGGCTGGAAGATTCTGTGGATCGACGCGCTGGTCGGGCGTTCCCAGCGAAGTCCCCCAGATCTTCCAGGTGGCCTCGGCGCCGCGCAGCCGCTCGAGGAACCAGGCTTTCTGCTTCGCGCCGAGCATCGTCTGCGGCGCTTCGTTGGCGCGGTAATTGGCCACGCTCTTGTCGCCGAAACTCAGCGTCGCCGGTGGATTGCCGTCGGCGTAGTCACGGCCGGCGTCGAGCTGGGCCCACAATTCCTCGGGAACGAAACCCAGAGTGTCGCCTTCGAACAGCGGGTTGATCTCGTCGTGGTTACCCGGATCGCGCGAGCGGAAGCTGCGCTGGTCGGTGAGGATCAGATCGATGTGCTTGCCCCAGCGCAAGGCGCGATAAATGATCAGGCTGTTGATCGCGGCCAGATTGTTGGCTTCGGTTCCCAGGCCGGTGTCGTCGAAATCCTTGACCAAGACGTCCGAGACGCTTGGTGCGTTGAAGACATCAAGTTTGGATCCGGGTGGCAAAACCCGCGCCGGCTGGTACTCGAACCACGCCTGGTTCGCCGCGACCTTGAGCGTCTGCGCGGGCACCCAGCCCTCGATGCCGGCAAATTCCTGGATCGACTGCCAGCCGTTCCAGGAGAATTCGTGGTTGTCCCAGATGCACACGAAGGGGAAACGCGCGCGCGCATCCTGCAGGTCCGGGTCCTGCAAGTAGGCGTGGTAGGCGACGCGATAATCCTCCAGCGAGTCCGGCACCCAGAAGCGGTTCTTGGCGACAACCTTGCCCTTCGGGTACTTGATCGGGAAGGTGATCAGGCGATCGTAGCGATGGCCGTCCTTGACCTGGTCGGGATACTGCACCACCTCGTAAATGAAATCACCCAGGTGCAGCACGAAGCCGATGCGGTCCTCGGGCGCGGCGCGTTCGTCCTCGAAGATCATCTTGCGATAGGCGTTCATCGCGCCCTCGGGGAGGCTCTGGCAGCTGACGAAGGCGAATCTTGTTGGGCGCCCATCGTCGGACGCGGGCGCGGTCAGCGTGCGGCCGATGCGGCTGCCGTTGCCCTCCTCGTCGACGAAGCGGTACCAGTATTCGCGCGCCGGATGCAGATGGCCGACCAGCACGCGGCAGGTCCAGTCGGAATCGGCCTGCACTTTCGCGGCCGTCGTCGCGATCACGCGCTCGAACGCCGGATCGTCCGCGATTTCGACCAAAAGCGTGGCGCTCTTGCGACCGTCGGCATACGGGCGTCGCGTCCACAGCAGGACGCTGTTGTCGTCGGGGTCGCCCGAGGCGACGCCCTGCGGATACAGGTCGCGTCGCTCGCGCCAGCCGCTTCTGGAGCGCTTGGCGATCGCCCCGCCCCAGGCCAGGGCCGCGCCCATGGCGGCGGAGAGTTTCAGGAATCGACGGCGGTCGAAGCTCGGCATGGCGTCCCCCGGCAGCAGCGGATCGCGAGGATCCGCGTGCGGCAACGCTAGACCAGATCACGCAGGGGGGAGCGTGCCGAAAGTCAGCCCATCTGCCCGTCCCGTCGCGTCGTAGGTCGCGGGCGAATCGGCCAAACGGTCGCGAGCCCCAAAGCGAACGATCAGCGCCACCATTTCCTCGAAATAGGCGACTTTTGCGGCCGTGCTCAATGCGATTCCCTCGCGCAATTGGGCGCGGCGGGCAGCCTCGTAGGTGAATTGCAGCGGATCGGCCATATCAATCGGTTTCCTGGCCGGTATCGGCGGCAATCCGGCGCAATGCCTCGATGTCGTCCAGGTCGTTCCGGCGCCCGGCGACGGTCTTCATGGCGATGAGGTGCCGGATCGATGCGACCAGGATCGGGATGCCATCAAGATCCTTGGTCGTGGCCTCGGCCAACATCGCGCTCATGGCGAAGGGCTCGCGGACGAAAAGATCGATCGACCGCTCGGGATTCGCGCGGTCCCAAAGTTGGAAGACCTGCATGTTCCGGTTCTGGATCCAGTCCTCCCGCTTGGCCGGATCGGCGAAGTCGGAAAGCTCGACCGGCAGACGCGGTTGCAAGCCGATGCTTGCCAAGGCGGTCAAAGTCTTCGCGCAGTTCGCCGGTTCCAGGCCGACAACCAAATCAAGATCGCGGGTCGCGCGCAAATGTCCGTGCATGATCACGGCGAATCCGCCCACGACTACGTAGTCAGCCTTGGCCTCGGCCAGGGTTTTGAATATTTCGCGTAGGTTGAATGCCATCAAGCTCTACCGTTGTCCACCGCTGCCATCATAGAGTACGTCAGGCTGGACTGCCCCGGAGATGCCGAGCCCGGGCGGCCCTCGAACCACCCTCACTTTACCCTCCCCCGCTCGCGGGAGAGGGTCAGAGGCGTCGCGTCAGTTGCCGGAGGCCGCGGCCACCAGCGGGCCAAGCGCTTCGTTGATGCGCGCGCGCTGTTCGGCATCGGTCAGTTCGGCCAGGATGCCGATGAAGCGCGGGTCCTCTGCCAAAAAAGAGGGGACCGAGGTAATTAAGCAGGCTCAATTACCTCCGTCCCCTTTTACGGGCGATTCCATGCGCGCGTGTGCGCTGCCGTACAGACCGACCCGCAGCGCGATGCGCAATCTCCGGCGATGAACAGCACCACCCCCGATCGACGAGCAAGGCGTTTTGTTGCGGGCGATGTTGCTCAGACGCAGGAAGATTGCTCATGTCGAACTCCGGTGGGGCAGTAGCTGCTCGCCGCAGTCTGTCCGCCCGACCGGTCGTGCGTCTGTACAACACCGCACTTATGAAGGCTTGGGCACCGTGGCGGCGTCGGCTTCGACCAGCGTCCGACCGAACAACTCGAGCGTGCGCTTCCAGGCTTCCTTCGCCGCCGCCTCGTTGTAACGCGGCGTGGTGTCGTTGTTGAAGCCGTGCACGGTATCGGCCGGCTGGAACACCTCGAATTTCACGCCAGCCGCCTTGAGCGCTTTCTGGAAGTCCGGGGAGGCGGCGTTGATGCGGTCGTCGCTGGCGGCCAGCACGATCAGCAGTTCCGCGTGGATGTTCGCCACGTCCGCCAGATCCGGCGCCATGCCGTAAAACGGCGCCGCGGCGACGAGTCCCGGGAGTTTCGTGGCGAGGAAGTTGACCATGCCGCCGCCCCAGCAGAAGCCGACCGCTCCCATGCGGCCGTTGCCGTCCTTGCGTGCCGCGAGACAGGCCGCTGCGGCGAGGAAATCCTGCTGCGTTTTCGCCTGGTCGAGCGCGCCGAACTTGGCGCGGGCGCCGTCTTCGTCGCCGGGATAGCCGCCGAGCGGAAACAGCGCATCCGGCGCGAACGCCATGTAGCCGGCCAACGCCAGGCGCCGGGTGATGTCCTCGATATGCGGATTGAGGCCGCGGTTCTCGTGCACCACCAGCACCGTCGGCAACTGCGACTTGTCGCCCGCCGGCCGCACCAGGTAACCGCGAGCCTTGCCGTAGCCCTTCGCAGAGTCGAACTCGACGAAGCTCGCGTCGAGGCGCGTATCGCCCGGCTTCACCTGCTGGGCGGCGGCGAACCGTGGCGTCAGCGCCGCCAGCACCGCTGCCGCGCCGGCGACGCCAACCAGTCGGGCAGCACCGGAAAGAAATCCGCGCCGGTCGATCTGGCCGTGCACGTACTGGTCGAACAGGCCGAGAACGTCGGGATCGAAATCCTTCGTTGTCAGGCGTCGGGTCGGATCAGCGTCCATCATGGTCTCCTCTGAGTTTGCGAGTGCTGCCATGATAGGCGCAGCGAGTGACAAGACCGAGACGCGATGGACACCGGCGCTGCACCCGATTTAACTCCCAGACATGGATTTCTGGCGATGCTCGCCTTCCCGGCCCAGGCCAGCGTGCTCGCGCCGATCGCGCTGTTTTCCCTGGCCCGGCTGGTCAGCTACGCCATCGGTTCCGGCATTTCGATCGAGTGGTTACCGAACCCGGCGGTGTCAGGAAATCCGGCGACCGTTTTCGGCTTTGTGCTGGGTCTGATCGTCGATGCCGTGCTCATGCTGCTGGCCTTGAAAGTCGCGGTCGAGGCGCTGCTCAACACCGCCAAGGATCGACTTGGCCCGACCAGCCCCGGCCAGTTCTGGGCCACCGATCATCACGCCGTCGGCCAACTGTTGCTTTGGTTGATTTTCATGGTCGGCACTTACCTGCTGGCGCTGTTGTTCGGCAAGGACGCCGGATGGCTGGCTCTGCTCCTGGGCTCGTTCGCCCTGCCGGCGGCGATCGCGGTGCACGCGCTGGGCGAGGACCTCTGGCACGCGCTCAACCCGCTCGCCTGGATGGAATTGCTGGCGCGCGTGGGCGCCGGTTATTTCGGCGCCGTTGTCGTGCTCGGCGCGGCGGCGCTGCTGGTATTCGGCCTCGAAACCAGCCTGCTCTCGCACTTGCCCGGATGGCTGGACGCGGTTGCCTCGCGCTTTGTCGAGTTGTATGCGCTGGTATTCGCCTACCACGTGCTCGGCGCCTTGCTGCATCGACACCACGAGGCCTTGGCCATCGACGCCGGACCGACCATCGCCCGACCGATCCTTGCCAACCTGATGGAAGACCAGGCGATGCAGCAAGCCGACACCCTGGCCACGCGCGGCGACGCGCTTGCGGCGAGCGAGGTCCTGCGCACATTGATGCACCGGCACGGCGCATCGGCGCCGATCCACGTTCGTTACCGGCAACTGCTGCGGGATCGCCAGGACCTTGGCGAGCTGATGCAACACAGTCGCATCTACGTGCCGGCCTTGCTGGCGCTCGGCCAACCCAAGCAGGCGCTCGCGTTGTACCTGGAATCGCGCGCGCTCGATCCCGGCTTCCAACTCGACGTGCCCGAGGACGTCACGCGCTTGTTCAACCACGCCCTGGCCACCGGCCAGAGTCAACTCGCGGTCGAATTGATCGAGGGATTCGCCACTCGCTTCCCGCGCAATGCCGACGTGCCGGCCAACCTGCTGGCCTGCGCCAGGGTGATGGCCGAAAGGCTCAATCGCCCCGAGGAGGCCGTGCACCTGCTCGAAGGCCTGCCGGAACGATTTCCCGAGCATCCGTTGTTGCCGGAGGTCGAACGGGCGCTGGCCGAGATCGGCGCGATCCGGGCGATGGGCAAGAACCGCTGAAAGCTACGGCACGCCGCGTCAACGCAATTGGCTGTCCTTGCTGCCGCGACGGTTGTAACCGCTGAACGCGACTTGTTCCTTGTCGTGCGCTTCCTGGCAAGCGATGCAGAACCTGACGCCGGGCACGGCCTGGCGCCTGGCCTTCGGAATTTTGACGCCGCATTCCTGGCACTGCATCAGCCCGGGACCCTTGGGCAGCTGGCTGCGCGCGCGCTTGATGCCGTCCTTGATGGTGGCATCGATCTGGTCCTGGACGGCGCCGTCGTGCGCCCAACCGGTGGCCATGAGATTGTCGCCAATGATCCGTGAGGTCTTTAATCTTAAAGCCGGGTGACCGCTTCGGTCTATGGCGACTGCGGCAGCGCCGGGATATCGAGGTTCTTGTCGCCGTTGCCGCTCGATCCGGTCTGCAGGTTGGCCGGAATGTGGCCGACATCGCCGACCGCGATCACCTGCATGGCACCGTTGGCCTCGATGCGGATCTTGGTGATGCTGGCGTGGCCGATCGACATGCCCAGCCAGCTGGTGGTATCGACGCCGAGGGCACGCGTCACCAGGTAGCGGATCACATTGCCGTGGGCGACGATCAGGTCGCTGTGCTCGCTGCCGGCGGCCGGGACGAAGAAGCGGGCGAAATCGCGGTCGATCGCCGCGGCGCAAGCGGCGAGCTCGTCGGGCTTCTCGTCCTTCATGATTTCAGCGCGACGCGTCGGCGGCGTGCATTCGGCGAGGTCGTCGACCACGGTGAAACTGCGTCCGGGAAAATCGCCAGCGATGATCGCGGCCGTGTCCTTGGCGCGTTGCAGCGGGCTCACGTAGAGCGCGTCGAAATGCGCTGGCAGGCCGGCCAGGCGCGCGCCGACCAAGTGCGCTTGCGCCACGCCGAGCGGCGACAGGCCCGGCCCGAGTTTGGCGTCGGCAGTGGGGTCCGGCGCGTAATTGCCGTGGCGGACGAGGTAGATGGTGCGCGCCGCTGGCGGCGGTGGCGGGGCTGGCGGCGGCGCCGGATGTTTTTTCGCGATCGCCATTCCAACAGAGGCGGCGAACAGCAGCGACAACAGGCTGATCTTCATGGTCTTCATTTGTTTTTCTCCAGCACGAAGTCCAGCGCCGCGCACGTCGCGGCGACCTGGGCGGCGGTGCATTGCTCGGGCGTGGCGCTCGGGCTATCGGGGTAGACCTCGGTCGTCGTCGTGTATATCGCGTCGCTGACGCCCGGGCACAGGCCCAATTCCTTGAACGGGTAGCGGATGATGCCGGGATCGACCACCTTCGAGCCGATGATCTCGCCATTCGCGTCGGCTGGGGCGATATGCGTGACCTTTTCGACGGCGGCGATGATCGCGCGCTGGAACTCCGGCTGCGGATTGATGCTGTCGTCGACCAGGTAGAAGCCGTCGGGGACGCCTTCCGGAATATCGGGCTTGCCGTCGCGCGCCGCCAGCGCCGGGCGGAACTCGCTCTCGTCGCTGTCGGTGGTTTCGTGCAGGTCGACGTGGACGAGGAATTTCCCGCGCATCGGCGCCACGAGCTTCACCAGCGCCGCCGATTCCGGCACCGCGCTGCCGTCGCGGAAGTTGCGGTTCGGGTCCTGCGCGAACGCGTTCCAACGGTGGATGCGCTCGTAGGCCCAGGGGCTGATGCAGGGCACGATCATCAGGTTGATGCGGCCGGCGTAGTCGGCGGCGCGACCTTCGGCGAATTCCAGCGCCCCGAGCACGCCGCTGGTTTCGTAGCCGTGGACGCCGCCCGTGACCAGGGCGCTGGGCAATGCTTCGTCCCAGCCGAGGCTGCCCAGGGCGAAGACCGGATAGCGACCGTCGGGCCCGTAGTCGAGATCGCCGTATTGCTCGACATCGAAGCGCGCGCGCAGCCGCTCGATGCGCGGCAAGACGTCGTCGACGTAGCTGCGCTGCTTGCGCTGCCGCGACCGCCATTCGACCTTTTCGGCCTCACCCCAAGGCTGGCCCGGCGTGCCGATGGGATATGTGAAATCCAAAGTCATGGTCGTCTCTGCTGGTTCGGGGGATGGCGTCTTGCAAGCGCGGGAAGTGTATCGCCCGCGACCGGCAGGCGTCCCGGTACGTTATACACAGATCCTATGGATGCAATCCAAACAAACGATTTCTTCAATCGGCTATGACGCGCTAGCTTGGGCGCACTGCTGCAACCCATTCCCAGGAGAGTGCCCATGTCGACCGAATCGAAGTGCCCGTTTCCGCACGGCGCCCGCAGCCAGTCCCTGGCCGGCGCCCGGACCATCGCCGACTGGTGGCCGAACCAGCTGAACCTGAAGATCCTGCACCAGCACTCGGCCAAGTCCGATCCCATGGACGCGGGCTTCGACTACGCCAAGGCGTTCGCGGGCCTCGACCTCGAGGCCGTGGTCCGCGACCTCACCGACCTGATGACCGATTCCCAGGACTGGTGGCCGGCCGACTACGGCCATTACGGCCCGTTCTTCATCCGCTTGGCCTGGCACGCGGCCGGCACCTACCGCATTGGCGATGGCCGCGGTGGCGCCGGCAATGGCGCCCAGCGCTTCGCGCCCGAGAACAGCTGGCCCGACAACGGCAACCTCGACAAGGCGCGCCGCCTGCTCTGGCCGATCAAGCGCAAGTACGGCAACCGGATTTCCTGGGCCGATCTTTTCATCCTCGCCGGCACCGTCGCGCTGGAGTCGATGGGCTTCAAGACCTTCGGCTTCGCCGGCGGCCGCGCCGACATCTGGGAACCGGAACAGGACATCAACTGGGGTCCCGAATCCACCTGGCTCGGCGACGAGCGCTACAGCGGCGACCGCCAGCTCGACAACCCGCTCGCCGCCGTGCAGATGGGCCTGATTTACGTGAATCCGGAAGGTCCGAACGGCAACCCGGATCCGCTGGCCTCGGCGCGCGACATCCGCGAGACCTTCGCGCGCATGGCGATGGACGACGAGGAAACCGTGGCGCTCACCGCCGGCGGCCATACCTTCGGCAAGGCGCACGGCGCCGGCCCGGTGGCGACTGTCGGCCCGGAACCAGAAGGCGCCGATCTTGCGGCGCAGGGTCTCGGCTGGCTGAGCACCTACGGCAGCGGCAAGGGCGGCGACGCCATCACCAGCGGCATCGAGGGCGCCTGGACGCCGACGCCGACCCGCTGGGACAACAGCTATTTCGACACCTTGTTCGGCTACGAATGGGAACTGACCCGGAGCCCGGCCGGCGCGCAGCAGTGGCGGCCCAAGAGCAATGCCGCCGCGGACGCCGTGCCCGACGCGCACGACCCGGCCAAGCGTCACGCGCCGATGATGACCACGGCCGACATGGCCATGCGCATGGACCCGGCCTACGAAAAAATCTCGCGTCGCTTCCACGCCAACCCGGCGGAATTCGCCGACGCGTTCGCGCGCGCCTGGTTCAAGCTCACCCACCGCGACATGGGCCCGCGCGCCCGCTACCTCGGCAAGCTCGTGCCTGGCGAAGAACTGATCTGGCAGGACCCGTTGCCGGCGGTGGATCATCCGCTGGTCGATACCAGCGATGTCGCGGCCTTGAAGGCAAAGGTCCTCGCCTCGGGCTTGTCGATTCCGCAGCTGGTCGGCACGGCCTGGGCCTCGGCCTCGACCTTCCGCGGCAGCGACAAGCGCGGTGGCGCCAACGGCGCGCACATTCGCCTTGCCCCACAGAAAGACTGGGAAGCGAACCAGCCGGCGCAACTGGCGACGGTGCTGGCCACGCTCGAAGGAATCCGCGCGGACTTCAACGCCGCCGCAACCGGGCGCAAGCAGGTGTCGCTCGCCGACCTGATCGTGCTCGGCGGCGCCGCCGCGGTCGAGGTCGCGGCGAAGAAGGCCGGCGTCGACATCGCCGTGCCGTTCAGGCCGGGCCGCAGCGACGCCACGCCAGCGCAGACCGACGCCCATTCCTTCGCCGTGCTCGAGCCGAAGGCCGATGGCTTCCGCAACTACGCCAGTGCCGGACTGGAAAGCCACGCCGCCGAATTGCTCATCGACAAGGCGCAGCTGCTGACCCTGACCGCGCCCGAGCTGACCGTGCTGGTCGGCGGCCTGCGCGTGCTTGGCGCCAATGTCGACGGCGCGCGGCACGGCGTGTTCACCCGGCGCACCGATACCTTGAGCAACGACTTCTTCGTCAACCTGCTCGACATGGGCACGCGCTGGCAGCGCTCGGCGGCCGACGCCAATGTGCTGGAGGGCCGCGACCGCGCGAGCGACGAGCTGAAGTGGACCGGCACCGTCGTGGACCTGGTGTTCGGCTCGAATTCGCAGCTGCGCGCGCTGGCCGAGGTCTACGCCGCCAGCGACTCGCAGGCGAAGTTCGTCCGCGACTTCGTGGCTGCCTGGACCAAGGTGATGGAACTCGATCGCTTCGACCTCGGCTGACGATCGACGGGCTCAGGCGGTATCGATCGATACCACCCGGTTGCGCCCGCCGGACTTGGCTTGGTACAGGCCCTGGTCGGCGCGCGCGATGAGGTCGGCCATCTGCATCGCTGCGGGCTTGGAATTGGCAGCGCGTTCCAGCAGGGCCGCGCCGATCGAGATGGTGACGCGAATGAGGTCCTGTTCGCCAACCGGCAGGAAATGCGCCGCCAGGCGCTGGCGGATGCGCTCGGCGGTCGCCATTCCGGATTCGAGTGTCGTCGCCGGCAACAGCGCGACGAACTCTTCGCCGCCGTA
>JANYBA010000120.1 GCA_025360985.1 Gammaproteobacteria bacterium
GCGCCAACCAGATCCTGGTGATGGACGCCGGCCGGATCGTCGAGCGCGGCAGCCACGCCGCGCTGATCGCCGCCGACGGCCACTACGCGCAGATGTGGCGGCTGCAGCAACAAGCTCGCGAAATTCCCGAGCTGCTGTAGGAGCGGTGCGGGCTGCGACCGAAGGTACCGCCGGGCTTCGTGTCGCGGCCCTCATCGCGCCTAAATGGCAGCGAGGTACGGCGCCGCGAACCAGTACAGGCCGCAGACCACCACGGCCAACAACACCAGCTTGATCATGAATCCGGCCACTTTCGTGACCGCATACAGGCACAGCAGCGCGATTACGATCCCAAGCCAGCTCATCAGATATCCGTCGTGTTGGTAGCCGCCAGCATTGTAGCGGCCGCGAGGCCTAGCCCAGGCTGAATGTGCTAGCGTAATTCCTCGACAACGAATTGCGCCGAAACCGCCATGCGCCTGCCGTTCCGCTCCTGCCTGCTGGTCTGTCTCCTCGCCACCATCGGCTTCGCTGCCGCGCTGCCCTCTTTCGCCCAACAACCGCCGCGACCGCCCGGCGCGATGCAGCGTCCGCCGCCCCCACCACCGCCGGGCGCGATGCCTCCGGGCGGTCCGAACGTCGGTGACCCGCGGATGCAACCGCCGCCTCCGCCGCCACCACCACCTCCCCCGCCGCCGATGCCGTTCGTGCCGGCGACGACCGATGTGGCGCCCACGACAACCACGGCGGCGGCCCCCGTGCCGGCACCAGCGCCGGCCGCAACACCCGAGCCATCGGCCGAAGCCAACGCCCAGCCTGCAGATTCGTCCTGGCCGAACAGCGAGCTCTTCCCGAAAGCGGATGCCAACGCACCGGTGGTGGTGGCAGCGCCGCCGGCTCCCGTGGAGCCGACGGTGGTCGAACGCATCGTGACACGCGACGTCAATCGCTGGCCCTGGTGGCTCGCCCTCGTGCTGCTCGGCCTGGCCCTGGCATGGCTGCACAGCAAGGGCAAGGCAGCGCGGCTGCAGGAAGAAACCACCGCGCTGGAGCGGCGGCAACGGCACCTGCAATCGGCCCACAGGCAGCTACGGGAACGCGCCGAGCAACTGCAGCAGACCGCGGTGCAGGACGCCCTGACCGGCACCATGACCCGGCAAGCGTTCGCCGCCGAATTCGAGACCGCCCTGGCGCATGCCGCCCACTTCGGCAAGCCGGTGGCCCTGCTGGTGTTCGACCTCGACCATTTCAAGGAAATCAACGATAGCCACGGCCATTCGGCCGGCGACGCGGCGCTGAAACTGGTCGCGGGGATCGTCCGGGAAAAGCTTACCAGCAGCGACCTGTTCGGCCGCTTCGGCGGCGACGAATTCCTGGTCGGCAGCGCCGGCTCCGACGGACCGCAGGCCTTGCACCTGGCCGAAGAAATCCGCGGCTCGCTGGCCCGGCACGTGCGCGAGGGCCGCGCGCAGATTTCCGGCCTCGGCCTGAGCATCGGCGTCGCGATCGCGGATCCGGAATCAGGTTACGCGCTCGAACCGCTGTTCAATCGCGCCGATGCCGCCCTGTACGCGGCCAAGCGCGCCGGTCGCAATCGCGCCGTATTGGCCGGTCGCGACAGCGCCGATTCCGAAGGCGTGCTGGCGCCGCGCAGCCTGGCGAAACCCGCCTGAGCGCAAGCGGCCGGCGGTAGAATGGCCGGCCTCCTTCGCCGCCGCCGTCCATGACCGAACCCGCCCGCCCAAGTTTCCATGGATTCGAGCAGATCCCGCTGCGCGAATACGCCGAGCGCGCCTACCTCGACTATTCGATGTACGTGGTGCTCGACCGCGCGCTGCCCTTCATCGGCGACGGGCTCAAGCCGGTGCAGCGGCGGATCATCTATGCGATGAGCGAGTTGGGCCTGAACGCCGGCGCCAAGCCGAAGAAATCGGCACGCACCGTTGGCGATGTCATCGGCAAGTTCCACCCGCACGGCGATTCGGCCTGCTACGAGGCGCTGGTGCTGATGGCGCAGCCGTTCTCGTACCGCTATCCGCTGATCGAAGGCCAGGGCAATTTCGGTTCGACCGACGATCCAAAGTCGTTCGCGGCGATGCGCTACACCGAGTCCAAGCTGACGTCGATCGCCGAGGCGCTGCTCGGCGAACTCGGCCAGGGCACGGTCGACTGGGTGCCGAACTTCGACGGCACGCTGGAGGAACCGAGCTGGCTGCCGGCGCGCCTGCCGCACCTGTTGCTCAACGGCACCACCGGCATCGCCGTCGGCATGGCGACCGACATCCCGCCGCACAACCTCAACGAAATCGTCAGCGCCTGCGTGCGCCTGCTCGACGATCCGCAGGCCAGTGTGCGCGACTTGTGCGAGCACGTGCGCGGCCCGGACTATCCGACCGCGGCCGAAATCATCACGCCCGCGCGCGACCTCGCCGCGATCTACGAAACCGGTGGCGGCAGCGTCCGCGCCCGCGCCACCTGGGTGCGCGAGCACAACAACATCGTGCTGACCGCCCTGCCCTACCAGGTCTCGCCCTCGAAGATCATGGAGCAGATCGCCCAGCAGATGCGCGCCAAGAAGCTGCCTTGGCTCGAGGACATCCGCGACGAATCCGACCACGAGAACCCGGTCCGGCTGGTGCTGATCCCGCGCTCCAACCGGGTCGACGTCGATGCGCTCATGGGCCACCTGTTCGCCACCACCGACCTGGAGAAGAGCTTCCGGGTCAACCTCAACATCATCGGCCTGGACGGCCGGCCGCAAGTCAAGAACCTGCGCGACATCCTGGCCGAGTGGCTGCTGTTCCGCACGGACACGGTGCGCAAGCGGCTCAAGCACCGGCTGGAGAAGGTCGAACGCCGCCTGCAC
>JANYBA010000133.1 GCA_025360985.1 Gammaproteobacteria bacterium
GCCGTCGACCGAACCGAAGTTGCCCTGCCCGTCCACCAGCAGGTAGCGCAGCGAGAACGGCTGTGCCATGCGCACCAGGGTGTCGTAGACCGACTGGTCGCCGTGCGGGTGGTATTTGCCGATGACGTCGCCGACGATGCGCGCCGACTTGTAGTAGGGCTTGTTGGAATGCGCGCCGAGTTCGTGCATGGCGAAAAGCACGCGCCGGTGCACCGGCTTGAGGCCGTCGCGGACATCCGGGAGCGCGCGACCGACGATCACGCTCATGGCGTAATCGAGGTAGCTCTTGCGCATCTCGTCTTCGAGGTTGACCGGGATGATTTCTCTGGCGAGATCCGACATTCAGGGTTCCATGATTCGTGGGGTTCCGGCCGGTTCCGGAACGCGGAATCCGAGCCTTGGAAACGACAGGAAATTATAGCAGAACCGGCATGCCGGATCGGGGCAAAATGCGGCTGGAAATCAGCGCCTTAGGCGCTTGACACGGCCCCGAAAACCGCCGCCATTTTCCCGGCGTCCGGGGCCTCGACTACGCCCCGTTCGGTGACCAGTCCATCGACCAGACCGGCCGGGGTGACGTCGAACACCGGGTTCCACGCCGCGACCCCTTCCGCGACCACGCGGCGGTCGCCGGAATAGAGCAGCTCGCGCGGATCGCGCAGCTCGATTTCGATGCCGGCGCCGGTCGCCGTGGCCATGTCGACGGTCGAGGACGGCGCCACCACCATGACCTTGACCCCGTGGTGGTGGGCGGCGATGGCGTGGGCGTAAGTGCCGATCTTGTTGGCGACATCGCCGTTGGCGCAGATCCGGTCGGCGCCGACGATAAGCCACTGCACGGCGCCGGATTTCATGAGGTGGGCGCCGGCGCCGTCGGCGATGAGCGTCGCCGGGATGCCGTCTTCCCGGAGCTCCCAGACGGTCAGGCGGGCGCCCTGCAGCCAGGGCCGGGTTTCGCTGGCGAAGACCCGTTCGATCCGGCCCAGGGCGACGCCGGCGCGGATCACCCCGAGCGCGGTGCCGAATCCTGCGGTGGCCAGCGAGCCGGTATTGCAGTGGGTCAGTACGCCAGATGCCGGGGCGAGCAATTCTGCGCCGAGCACGCCCATGCGCCGGTTGGCGGCGAGATCCTCGGCCTCGATGGCGCGCGCTTCGCGTTCGATGTCGGCGCGCCAGTCGCCGCCGGCCGCGGCGAGCACCCGCCGCATGCGCGCAATCGCCCACATCAGGTTGACCGCGGTCGGGCGCGAAGCATTCAATTCGTCGATGGCGGCGCGGATTTTTTCGGCAGCTTCGGCGCCGCTCGCTGCGTCGACGGCACGCGCCGCCAGCACGACGCCGTAAGCCGCGGCGATGCCGATCGCCGGGGCGCCACGGACGACGAGGTCGCGGATCGCGGAGGCGACGGCGCGCTCGTCGACGCAAGGCACGAATTCAACCGTGAAAGGCAACAGGCGCTGGTCCAGCAAGTCGAGGCGATCGCCTTGCCATCGGATCGGGCGAACGTGGTCGTAACGGTCGAAATCCATGGCGCAAGTCTAGCAAGCTGGCGCGGTATGCTTGGCCCATGGCGACCCTCAAGCCCCGACGGCGCAAGACCGACATCGCTGTTGCGCCACCGCCCCTGACAGCGGGCATCGAGACCACCCTGCACGCCGCCTGCGTGAAGGCCGGCGCCGCTGCCGCCCTGCAGGTCGCGCTTGAGCGCGTGCCCTTGCTCAAGCCCTTCTTGCCCAAGCCGCTGGCGGTGGCCGCGCGCGGCGACGCCCCCGAGCGCTTGCAGCGGCTGCTGGTGAAGGAGATCTACGCGCGCCACCAGCTCAAGCCGATGCGCTGGGAGATCGAGGGCATCCTGGCCGTGGCGCAAACGCAAAGCGTGCTCACTCCGCTGGCGACGCAGGAAGGCCTGCAGTCGGTGCTGCGCTTTTGGGTGCCGGCGCCGTTGCGCGCGCCGCTGATCCGCTACACGCCACTGGAACCGCTGGTGACGGCGACGGCCAAGGCGATCGCCGCGACCTGGGCGGCCGGTCGCTACGCCGACAGCGTCTGCCGCTTGCGCAAGGCCGGCGCCGACTGGTTGCCGGCGCCCCTGACCGACGCGCTCGGCCTCGCGCCGGCAAAACTGAAACGCTGGAGCGCCGAAGCGCTGGCAGTGGCCTTGCCGCCGCTGCGCCTGGCCAGCGCCTGGGGTTGGAAAGCGGCGAGTTCGACGTTGTCGCTCCGCGTCGAACCGGTGGCGAAAACTGCCCGTAAGAAGCCGGCACGCCGCGCTTGAGCGCGTCCGGACAAATTGCCGTGGTTGTGATGGCAAGCACAGTGCACCTGCGGGAATTGCTCATAAGGTGCGCACATGGACCCGGCCGCCCCTGACGGACCCACGAACGCGCCCGGCTCGGACGCCTTCCGCGCGCTCAAGGCAGAGCTGGCGGAGTGCCGGGAAGAACTCGAACGGGTGCGCGCCGAGGAAAAACTTCGCAGCAGCGACCTCTCCCTGCTCGGCCGTTTCGGGAACCTCCTGCTCGGTTGCACCGACCTGGCCGAAGCCCTGCAAACCAGCGAACAGATGCTTTCGCAATTGCTGCCGGATTGCACGGGCACCATCTATCCGCTGATCGACGGCGAGGGCTTGGCGGAAGCCACGCACTTGTGGGGTGTTCCTGTGGTCGAGACAGCGCTCCAGGCCAGCGCATCCGACTGCTTGTGCATGGATCGCAAGCGCGTGCAACGCGGTGGCAGCGAGGATCCCGCGAGCCTGTGCGCGCATTTTCAACTCAACGGCGGCGAGTCCGATTTCGCCACCGCTTGCGTGCCATTGTTCGCGCAGGGCGAATCCCTGGGTTGGGTCACCTTGACCGCGCCCGTGCCGCCCGGTATCGCCAAGCTGCAGCGGGCGATATTCGCGACCGACCAGCTCGCGCTAGCCTTGGGCAACTTGAAGCTGCGCCAGAACCTGCGCGATCTCTCGGTGCGCGATCCCTTGACTGGCCTGTTCAATCGCCGTTACCTCGCCGAGTCGCTGGGCCGGGAACTCGCGCGCAGCCAGCGCCGTGGACTGAAGGTCGCGGTGATGACTTTCGACCTGGACCATTTCAAGGATTTCAACGACAACTACGGGCATCAAGCGGGGGATGCGGTATTGGTGGCCTTCGCGCGCATGTTGCAGACCAATTCGCGCAACGAAGACATCGCCTGCCGGCACGGCGGCGAGGAATTCGTGGTGATAATGCCGGAAATGGTGCTGGACGTCGCCGAGCGACGCGCCCAGGAAATCATGCAGTCGCTGACCACGATCAGCGTGGTGCACGAAGGCCAGGCTTTGCCGAGCATCACCACTTCGATCGGCATCGCCATCTTTCCGGACCATGGCAAGACCCCGGATCGCCTGATGGCGCAGGCGGACCTGGCCCTTTATCGCGCGAAATCGTTAGGCCGCAACCGGGCCGAAGTCGCGACCGAAGATCTCGGACTGGTCTAGGCGCGGGCGAAGGGAAAGGCAACCACGTCGGAAATCTTGTCGCTACCGGACATCGCCATCAGCAGCCGGTCGATTCCGAGGGCAACCCCGGAACAATCCGGCAGCTTCGGCAACGCCGCCAGCAGGCGCTCGTCGACCGGCGGCTGGATGGAAGCTCTACGCTGGCGATGACCGAGGTCGCGACCGAAGCGTTCGCGTTGTTCGCCGGCATCGTTGAGTTCATGGAAACCATTGGCCAGTTCGAGCGGACCGGCGAACAGCTCGAAACGCTCGGCGACCGGCACGTCGCCGGGGCGGATGCGCGCCAGGGCCGACTGGCTCGCCGGATAGTCGTAGACCAGCATGACGCGATGGCCCGGGATGCTCGGCTGGATCAGGTGCGACATCAGCAGGTCGAGCCAGTCGTCGCGGGTCAGTCCGGCCGGATCGATGCCATAGACGACCAGCGGCGCGCGCAACTCGCCTTCGTCGGCGGTCATCGGATCGAAGCCAAAACTTTCCTGGTATAGCTGGCGGAAACTGACGTCGCGGATGGTCGCGGGCCGGCCCGCCAGGTGCAGCGCGTCCTTGACCAATTCGGCGCACTCATCCATCAACTGGTGCAGGCTGAAGCCGCAGCGGTACCACTCGAGCATCGTGAACTCGGGATTGTGGCGCTTGCCGGCCTCGCCGTTGCGGAAGACGCGGCCGAGCTCGTAGCAATCGCCGACCCCTGACGCCAGCAGGCGCTTGAGCGCGTATTCCGGCGACGTGCGCAACCAGCGGATGCCCGGGCCCGCGGCCGACGGTCCCTGGAACTGCAGCTGGAAACTCTCGATGTTCGGATCGGTATTGCCGGCCGCCGACAGCACCGGCGTCTCGACTTCGAGCACCTTGCGCTTGGCGAAGAAATTGCGGATGTGCGCGTACAGATTGGCGCGCAGCTGCAGGGCCTCGAGGTCGGCGGTAGGTTTCCAGTCCTTCATGGCGCCAGATTACTCCTAAGGAACTCCAGCAAGCGGGCTTCGTCCCAAATCTCGATCCCCAGCTGGCGCGCCTTGTCGAGCTTGGATCCGGCGGCTTCGCCCGCGACCACGAAACTGGTCTTCTTCGAAACGCTGCCGGCAACCTTGGCGCCGAGCGCCGCCAGCTGCGCGCCGGCCTCGTCGCGACCGAGCTCCGACAATGCGCCGGTCAGCACGACGGTCTTTCCGGCCAATGGGCCCTCGGCCGAACGCTGCGGCGGGCCCTCCGGCCAATGCACCCCGGTCGCCCGCAGCGCGGCGATAACCTCGCGGTTGTGCGGCTCGCGGAAGAATCCGGCGATGCGCCCTGCGACGATCGGGCCGACATCCGGGACCTCAAGCAAGGCGCTTTCGTCCGCTGCCACCAGCGGATCGAGGGCGCCGAAGTATTTCGCCAGCGTCTTGGCGCTGGACTCGCCGATGTCGCGGATGCCGAGCGCGAACAGCAAGCGCTCAAGCGTGGTGTTGCGGCTGCGATCGATCGCCGCCACCAGGTTTTCCGCCCATTTGCTCGCGACCTTGCCGGCCTTGACGGTCTCCGGGACGGTGCCGTCGCGTTCGTCGGCGCGGCGGCGCATGGCGACGAAATCGGCGACGTCGAGCCGGTACAAGTCGGCGACGGTGCGGACCAGGCCCAGGTCGACGAGGTCCTCGACGATGCGGTCGCCCAGGCCCTCGATGTCCATCGCCCGCCGCGAAGCGAAATGGATCAGGGCCTGCGCGCGCTGGGCCGGGCAGAACAGCCCGCCGGTGCAGCGCGAAACCACCTCCCCTTCCTCGCGCGCCACCCGCGAGCCGCAGATCGGACAGGTCGCCGGCATCGCAAAACGCACGGTCCGCGCCGGACGCTTGTCGTCAACGACGCGCACGACCTCGGGGATCACGTCGCCGGCGCGGCGCACGATCACAGTGTCGCCAACGCGAACGTCGAGCCGCTCGATCTGGTCGGCGTTGTGCAAGGTCGCGTTGGTCACGACGACGCCAGCGACATTGACCGGCGCCAGCCGCGCCACTGGCGTGATCGCGCCGGTGCGGCCGACCTGGACATCGATCGCCTCGACGGTTGTGGATTGTTCCTGCGCCGGGAACTTGTGCGCCAGCGCCCAGCGCGGCGCCCGGGAGACAAAGCCCATCGCGTTCTGCTGGTCGAATCGATCGAGCTTGTAAACCACGCCATCGATGTCATAAGGCAGGGCATCGCGGCGACCGCCGATGGCCCGGTAATACTCGAGCAGTCCATCGGCGCCGTTCGCCGCGCCCGCTTCCGGCGCCACCGGAAATCCGAATTCGCGCAGCCCAGCCAGCATCTGCGAATGCCTGGGCGGCAGCTTCCAGCCCTCGACGGCGCCCAGGCCGTAGGCGAAAAAGGCCAGCGGTCGCTTGGCGGTGATGCGCGGATCGAGCTGGCGCAGCGATCCGGCGGCGCCATTGCGCGGATTCGCCAATGGTTTTTCGCCGTGCTCGCGGGCACGCGCGTTGAACTTCTCGAATGCCGCCCGCGGCATGTAGACCTCGCCACGAACTTCCAGCTCCGCTGGCAGCTGTTCGCCGCGCAGGCGCAGCGGGATGGCCTTGATCGTGCGCAGGTTGGCGGTGACGTCTTCGCCGCTGGCGCCGTCGCCGCGGGTGGCGCCACGCACGAACTGGCCCCGCTCGTAGCGCAGGCTGATCGCCAGTCCATCGAGCTTGGGCTCGACCGAAAAGACCGGGTCGCCGTCGCCGGTGCCGGCGACGATGCGGGCGACGAAATCGCGCACTTCCTGTTCGCTGAACGCATTGCCCAAGGACAGCATTGGCAGCGCGTGCCGCACTTCGCCGAATTCCTGGAGCGGACGGGCGCCGACGCGCTGGGTCGGCGAATCTGCCGACGCCAATGCCTGGTGTTCCGCTTCGAGCGCTTCGAGCTCGCGCAACAGGGCATCGTATTCGGCGTCCGGAATCGCCGGGTCGTCGAGCACGTAGTAGCGGTGGTTGGCGTCCTCGAGCTTCCGGCGCAATCCGGCGGCGCGCTTGGCGACGGCGGCGGGCACGGCCACGGCGATCAGCGCCCCGGCTTGATGACCAGCTTCTCGCGGGCGCGATCGAAGGCGCGCAGTTCATCGCGGATGTTGGCGATGCGCTGGCGACCGAGCGGATTGCGTTGTTCGTCGAGCAATACCGCGTCGAGCAGCTCGGCCATCCGCTGCGCGGTCGGCAGCAGCGTGTCCCAGCAATCCAGCGCCGGCAGCGGCCCCGGCAGGGTGATGAAAAAAGCAATTCCCGGGGTGCGCAATTCCTTGATCGTGCGCAGGTCGAACGAACCCGGCTTGACCAGGTTGGCGACGCTGAAGATCGGCCCCTGTTCGGGATGGTTGTCGACCATGCGATGGAAGACATTGCGATGGCCGAACAACAGGCCGGCCTTTTCAGCGGCCACGACCAGATCCGGACCAGAGAGCTGTTGCCCGGCGCGCGCCACCACCAGCACGGACACGATGCGCTCGTAGCCCGCTGCTGGACGCGCGCCAACCGTCGGTGCCTCGGGCTTGGGCGCGGTTGCCACTACCGGCGCCGGCGCGGCGTGGATCGGAGGCGAATCCTGCTCGGCGTTGGCCTCGAGGATTTCGCGCAAGGTCGGTTCCTGCTTCACGGCCGGCAAGCCCTTGGCCCCGGCGATGCGCTGGCCCTGCCCGGGTTTGCCGCGCCGGCTGCCGTAGACGATGGCGAGGAACAGCAAGGCGGCCGCGACCACGAGGCCGATGCGCAGCAGGGTGGTGTCGCTGAGTCCCTCGATCATGGAATCCTCCCCAGGGTTTGAATGCTAGGCCGCACCCGCCAGGCGCGTGGCCTCGGCCAGGTCCACCGACACCAGCCGGCTCACGCCGGGTTCGCGCATGGTCACGCCGGACAATTGCCGCGCCGCTTCCATGGTCGCCTTGTTGTGGGTGACGAACAGGAACTGCACCTTTTCGCTCATCTCGGTGACCATCGTACAGAAACGGCCGACATTGGCCTCGTCCAGCGGCGCGTCGACCTCGTCGAGCAGGCAGAAAGGCGCCGGGTTGAGCCGGAAAATCGCGAACACCAGGGCGACCGCGGTCAGCGCTTTTTCGCCGCCGGACAGCAGCGAAATGCTCGACACGCGCTTGCCGGGCGGGCGCGCCATGATCGCCACGCCGGTATCGAGCAGGTCTTCGCCGGTCAGCTCCAGGTAGGCGTGGCCGCCGCCGAACAGGCGCGGATAGAGCTCCTGGATGCCGGCATTGACCCGGTCGAAGGTCTCCTTGAAGCGACCACGGGTCTCGCGGTCGATCTTGCGGATCGCGCCCTCGAGCGTATCCAGGGCCGAGGTGAGGTCGGCGTTCTGGGCGTCGAGGTAGGTCTTGCGCTCGCTCTGTTCGGCGAATTCCTGGATCGCGGCAAGATTGACCGGCTCGAGCCGGTGCATCTTTGCCTCGATATCGGACAGCGTCTTGGTCCAGAGTTCGACGTCGGCCTTGGCCGGCAAGGACTGCAGCACCGCATCGAGCTCGAGGCCGGCGCCGGAAATTGCTTCGCCCAACTGCGCCGAACGCAAGGCCAGCGCCTGCTCTTCCATGCGCACGCGGGTGATCGCCTCGCGCTGGGCCAAGCCGCGCTGGTCGCATTGCTGGCGGGTCTGTTCGTGCCGGCGCAGTTCGCCCTCGATGCCGTCGAGCGCCGAACGCGCCGCGGCCAGGTCTTTTTCGTTGAGCACGCGCTGGTCGAGCACGGTCTGGCGATCGCCGTGCAGTCGCAGGATCGGCGCATCGCCGTCGGCAAGTTGCGCGACCAGTTCGTTCAGGCGCAGCTCGAGTTGCGCGCGCTGGTTGCCCATGCGCGCCAGCGACTGGCTGACCGCGACGATCCGCGCGCGTTGCGCTTCCAGCGCCAGCGCCATCTGGTGCGCCGTGTCGCGCGATCCGCTGGCGGCCTGCCGGGCCTGCTCGCGTTGCTCGCTGAGCGATCGGCGCTGGCCATCGAGTTGCTGGCGCTCGGTCTCGAAGCCGGCCATCCGCGCCAAGGCTTCCTCCAGCCGCTGGCGCGCCTCGCGGGCCTGGGTCTGCGCGTCTTCGAACGTCTGGGCGAGCGCCGCCTGTTCCAGGTCGATGTGCCCGAGCCGCGCCTGCGCCGATTCCACCCGGCCCTGCTGGCCCTGCAACTGCCCGGCCAACTCGGCAACGCTGCGGTGGCTCAGGTAAAGCGTGCGTTGCGCGTCTTCGCGCAGTTGTTCGGATTCGAGCAGCCGGTCGCGCATCGAGGCCAACGCTTCGTTGCAGGATTG
This sequence comes from Gammaproteobacteria bacterium, assembly GCA_025360985.1. GTDB lineage: Bacteria > Pseudomonadota > Gammaproteobacteria > Xanthomonadales > Xanthomonadaceae > Arenimonas. Next base: position 8,762 of record JANYBA010000133.1, read on the forward strand.
TTCTTTCCTGGCGAGCGATTCGATGTCGGCGCGCAAAGACTTGATTTCGCTTTCGCGCGCCAGCGCGCCTTGTTGCGATTCGCCGCTTCGTAGCACGCGCAGCCAGCCGGTGCCGAGCCATTCGCCCTGGCGAGTGACCACCGCCTCGCCTTCGGCCAGACCATCGACGAGTGAACGCGCCTCTGCCGAACTGTCGGCGACGCGGATCTTGGCCAACAAGCGCCGCACCGAAGCCGGTCCCTGCACTTTGGCCGCCAGCGTGTCGGCCGGATACGTCGTTGCATCGCGCGCGCTCGACACCAGCGCGACCCGGCCCTTGCCGAGGCTGGACAGCCCCTCGAGCCACTCGGCGGGCGTGTCGACGGTGACCGCTTCGAGCAGGGTGCCGAGCACGGTCTCGACTGCGGCTTCCCAGCCTGCTTCGACTTCCAACGCTTCGCCCAGGCGGGGATTGCCGCCGATGCCCTGCGCATTGAGCCATTCGAGGGCGACGTTCTTCTCCTGGCCGAGCGCGGCGTGCTGCAACGCTTCCAGCGAGGCCAGGCGGCCGCGCGAAGCCTGGACCTGCTTACGCAATTCGGACAGCTCGTTCTGCAGTTGCCGCTGTTGCTCCTGCAATGCGGAGAGCGCGCCCTTGCGCTGCTCGAGCGCCGTCGCCAGGCTATCGAGGCCGGCTTTCTTTTCGTCGTGCTCGGCAGTCAGCGTCGCCAGCGCCGCCTGCAAGGCCTCGGCGTCCAAGCCGGCGCGTTCGCCGGCCAGCGTCTCGCGCCGGCGACCGGCGTCCTGCGCTTGCTTTTCGAGGTATTCGATCTTGGTCCGCTCGACCTCGGCCCAGCGCGAGGCCTCGGCCTGGGCGCGGGCATAAGTGTCCCAGCGCTGCTGCCAGTCGTGCAGGGCCGCTTCCGCCGCGCGCAGTGCGTCCTGGCGGGAGCTGTCGTCGCCGGTGAGGGCCGCGAGGCGCGGCTCGGCCTCGGCGATCGCGGCGCGAAGTTCGCCCAATTGCCGTTCGTCGCCGGTGATGTGCTCGCCGATCTCGGCGAACGCCGCATCGGCTTCGACGCGGGCGGTTTCCAGCCGCTGCTTCAGCTCGCGCTGGTGCTGGACCTGCTGCTCGATCCGCGCCAGTTCGGCGCCGATCCGGTAGCCCTCGCCCTGCACCTTCGACAGCGCTTCGCCGGCCTGGCCCTGTTGCACCCGGCACAATTCGATCTGCGCCTCGGCGGCGCGTTGTTCGGCCAGGATCTGCTGCAATGCGATCTCGTCCTGGGTCAGCGCCTCGCGGCGCGCGTGCAATTCGCCGTCGAGGCGGCGGTATTCCATCGCCTTGAGTTCGGCATCTTTCTTGATGCGGTCGGCGGCCAGGGCCTGGTATTGCTCGGCAGCGCGCGCCTGGCGCTTGAGGTGGTCGAGTTGCTTGTCGACTTCCTCGCGCAAGTCGGTGAGGCGGTCGAGGTTTTCGCGCGTGGCCTTGATCCGCGACTCGGTTTCCTTGCGCCGTTCCTTGTACTTGGAAATCCCGGCGGCTTCCTCCAGGTAAACGCGCAGGTCTTCCGGCCGGGCTTCGATGATCTGCGAAATCATGCCCTGCTCGATCATCGAATAGCTGCGCGGACCGAGGCCGGTGCCGAGGAAAAGGTCGGTGATGTCGCGCCGGCGGCAGCGCGCGCCATTGAGGTAATAGTTCGACTGGCTATCGCGGCCGACCACGCGCTTGACCGAGATTTCGGCGAAGCGGGCGAACTCGCCGCCGATGGCGCCGTCGGAGTTGTCGAACACCAGTTCCACCGTCGCCTGGCTGACCGGCTTGCGGGTCGAGGAGCCGGAAAAAATCACGTCGGTCAGCGAATCGCCGCGCAAGCGGCTGGCCGAACTTTCGCCCATCACCCAGCGCACGGCGTCGATGATGTTGGACTTGCCGCAGCCGTTCGGACCGACCACGCCGGTCATGTTGGTCGGCAGGTGCAGGACCGTCGGGTCCACGAAGGATTTGAAGCCGGACAGCTTGATCGTCGAAAGGCGCATGGCAACCAAAATGAGCGGGCGGTGGCCGCCCAAGTGCTTGATTCAAAAAGGATAGCCGCGCTGCAACGTGCGGCATGACGGAAGTATAACCGCTGCGGCTAGCCCGGTGCCGAGGCTTTTATCGACAGGGCGTGGATATCGGTCTGCATCAGCCCCCCCACCGCCTCGTAGACTTTTCGGTGCATGGCCAGCGGCGCCAGGCCACGGAACTCCTCGCTGACCACTTCCACCGCGAAATGACCCCGGCCATCGCGCGCGCCGGCATGGCCGGCATGGCGGTAGCTCTCGTCGACGATCACCAGCTTCGAGGGCCGCAGCGACTGCAGGGCCTGCCGGATCTTCTCCACACGCGGCGATTCGGGGTTCACGGCGAAATGGTCAAGGCAAGGCGAGCTTGAACGGCCAGATGTCGACCCGCGCATAGACGCCGGCGGCAATGTACGGGTCTTCGTCGGCCCAGGCCCGCGCCGCCTCGAGTGAGGCGAACTCCGCGACGATCAGGCTGCCGACGAATCCGGCCGGACCCGGATCATCCGCGTCGATCGCCGGCAAGGGGCCGGCCAGTCGCAAACGGCCGGCGTCGCGCAACGCTTCCAGTCGCGCCAGGTGCGCGGGCCGCGCGGCGCGGCGCGCCGCCAGCGAGTCTTTCCGGTCGATGCTGAGGATGGCGTACCACATGAGCTATGCCTGCGTTCGGGGTGCCTGCATGATACCGGGATGCCCGAACGCTTCGACATCCATCCGGTCACGCCGCAGGAACGCCTGATACAGAAGGCGGTCGAGGTCATCAAGGCCGGTGGCTTGGTCCTTTGCCCGACCGATGCCGGCTATGCGCTGGCGTGGTCCTTGCACGGCAAGGACGCGGAGGACCGGGTCGTGCGCCTGCGGCAACTGGACAGCAAGCACCCTTTCACCTTACTCTGTCGGCAATTGAGTGAAGCCGGCCGCTTGGCCCGGCTCGACGATCCGGCCTTCCGGCTGTTGCGATCGCTGACCCCCGGGCCCTGCACGTTCATCCTCCCGGCTTCCGCAGAATTACCAAAACGCCTCAAGCACAGCGGTCGCAGCAAGCGCCGCGACATTGGCATTCGCCTGCCCCGTCACGTGGTCACGCGGGCCTTGCTGGAGGCAGTGGGAGAGCCGTTGTTGTCCACCAGTCTCGTGCTGCCCGGCGAGGCCGACCTCGTCAGCCACGAGGCCGAGTTGGTGGCGGAACGGTGTTTGCGCTGGGTCGACGTCATGCTGGACGCGGGCGACTGCGAACCGGGGCCGACCAGCATCGTGGACTGCACCGGCGATGAATTCGAAGTTCTGCGCCAGGGGTTCCATCCCGTTTCCTTGTAATGCTGCATTCGAGCTTTCCTTGATACCGAAATACCGATGACCCACGATCCCGCGCCGGAATTGGCGCCGATGCCCAGCAACCATGCGGATGCGTCCGCGCCGCAGCAGCAGGAAATGCCGCTGGCGCTGGTGCGTGGCCAGCCCCTGCTGCAGATGCCGCAGGACCTGTACATCCCGCCGGATGCGCTCGAGGTCATCCTCGAGGCTTTCGAAGGCCCGCTCGACCTGCTGCTGTACCTGATCCGCCGCCAGAACCTCGACATCCTCGACATCCCGGTCGCGGAGATCACCCGCCAATACGTCCAGTACATCGACGTGCTGCAGGACCTGCGCTTCGAGCTTGCCGCCGAATACCTGGTGATGGCCGCGATCCTGGCCGAGATCAAGTCGCGCATGTTGCTGCCGCGCGCCGCCCTGGAAGAAGGCCTCGAAGCCGATCCGCGCGCGGAACTCGTCCGCCGCCTGCAGGAGTACGAACGCTTCAAGAAGGCCGCCGAAGACATCGACCAGCTCGACCGGCTCGACCGCGACACTACGGTCGCCAGCGCCTTCATGCCCGACCGCTCCGTCGTCCGGCTGCCGCCGCCGGTCGACATCCGCGAAATGCTGCTCGCTCTGCGCGACGTGCTGCACCGCGCCGAGCTGTTTTCCCGCCACGCGATCAAGCGCGAAGCCCTGTCGGTGCGCCAACGCATGGGCGAGGTGCTGACCAAGCTCGGCGACGCCGGCTTCCACCGCTTCGAGAGCCTGTTCGACCCCGAGGAAGGCAAGATCGGCGTGGTCGTGACCTTCCTCGCCATCCTCGAGCTGGCCAAGGAACAGCTGCTGGAAATCGTCCAGGAGCAGCCCCTGGCGGCGATCTACCTGAAATCGCTGGCGGTGGCCGATCGCTTCGTCGGCGAGCCCGACATCGACGCCCTGCCGGCACCGACTTCCGACCACGACGCTTCCAACGAATCCAGCGCATGAACTCATCCGATACCCGTTCCGAAACGACCGCCGTTGACGAAGGCATGATCCGGCGCGTCGTCGAAGCCGCCCTGCTCGCCTCGCCGCAGCCCCTGACCACGGCCCAGCTCGCCGCTCTGTTCGGTGACGACAACGCCGTGCAGGCCGGCGAAGTGCAGCAGGCCATCACGGCACTGCAGGCCGACAGCGCGGAACGTGGCGTCGAATTGGTCGAAGTCTCCTCGGGCTACCGATTCCAGGTCCGCGCCGACGTGCACCCACTGGTCAGCCGCCTGTGGACCGAGCGCCAGACCAAGTACACCCGCGCCACGCTGGAAACGCTGGCGTTGATCGCTTACCGCCAGCCGATAACTCGCGGCGAGATCGAGCAGATCCGCGGCGTCGGCATCAACGCGAACATGATCAAGGCGCTGGAAGAGCGCGAGTGGATCCGCGTGATCGGCCATCGCGACGTGCCCGGGCGGCCGGAGCTGTTCGGCACCACCAAGGGCTTCCTCGACTATTTCGGCATCAAGAGCCTGGACCAGTTGCCGCCGCTCGCCGAGATCAACGACCTGCCGGAACTGGAACCACAGTTCCCCTTCGAAATGACCCCGCCGGCCGTCGCCAATGCCGCGCTTGCCGACGAACTCATGCCTGGCGACGACGCCAGCAACGACACCAACAATGAGGCCGGCGACGACGCCGAGCCGGAGATCCGGAATGACTGATACACCGACGAAGAAAGTCCTGTCGCTCAAGCGCGAAGGCGACGATGCGGCGCCCCGGATCGAGGAACGCCTGCACAAAGTGCTCGCCCAGGCCGGATTGGGCTCGCGCCGCGCGCTCGAGGAGCGCATCGCCCAGGGGCTGGTGAAGATCAATGGCGAAGTCGCCCGCACCGGGCAGTCGATCACCAGCGGCGACCGCATCGACCTCGACGGCAAAACCTTCGTCGCCACCGCGCTGACCGAACCGGCCAGCGTGCTGATCTACAACAAGCCCGAAGGCCAGGTCACCACCCGCGAAGATACCGAAGGCCGCCCGACCATTTTCGAGGCGCTGCCGCGCTTGAAGGGCGCGCGCTGGATCGCGGTCGGACGGCTCGACATCAACACCACCGGCCTGCTGCTGCTCACCACCGACGGCGAACTGGCGCATGCGCTGATGCACCCGTCCAACGCCATCGAGCGCGAATACGTCTGCCGCATTCCCGGCGAAGTGCCGGAAGCCGTCGTCGATCGCCTCATGCGCGGCGTCGCCCTCGAGGACGGCCCGGCGAAATTCGAAAAGGTCGAGCGGATCAATGCCAGCGGCTCGCACGCCTGGTTCCAGGTGGTGGTCACCGAAGGCCGCAATCGCGAAGTCCGGCGCCTGTGGGAATCGCAAGGCCACCAGGTGTCGCGGCTCAAGCGCGTGCGTTACGGCAATGTCGTGCTGCCACGCCTGCTCAAGCGCGGCCATTGCGTCGAGATGCCGGCCGAGGAGGTCGAAGCACTGCGCAAACAGTTCGGACTCGAGAACAACCCGCCGGTGCTGACCTTGCAGCCGGTGATCGGCCAGCGCAAGTCGCGGACCACCGAGATCCACGTCGGCAAGGATCGCGCGCAGGCCGGTTACGTCAACAGCCATGTCAACGAGGAAGCGCGCGAACTGCGGCGTTTCGACCACGTGCGCGAGGAAAAACCGCGCGGCCGCGGCCGCCCCGGCGGACCGGGCCGCGGCAAACCCGGCGGCGGTTACCAAGGCCGCAGCGCGAAGCCGTTCGCGGGTCCGATGGGCACCGACGCGCCGCACGGCGCGCGCCCGCCTTCGCGCGGCAACAAGCCGCCTTTCAAGGGCAAGAAACCCTTCGGCGCCAGCAGCCCGCGCGACGACAACTTCGGCAATCGCGCCGACCACCGTGGTCCGCGTCCCACAGGTCCGGGCGGTCCTCCCGGTGCTCCGGGCGGCTTCAAGGGCAAGCCGCGCGGTCCCAAGCCGCAGGGCGGCCCGCCGCATGGCAACGCGAGCCACGGCAATGCCGGCACCGGCAACGAATTCCGCAGTTGGTACGTGCCCGAGGGCGTGAGCACCGGGTCCAAGGTGGCGCCGCCGCGCGATCCGAACATTCGTGGCCCACGCGGCCCACGACCCTACGGGCAACACCAGGGTCCGCGTCCGCCTGGCGAACATCCACGCGGTCCCAAGCCTCAAGGCGATGGGCCGCAAGGAAATAGTCCTTACCAGTCTCGTGGCCCGAAACCGGCGCACGCGGCCGGCGATCGCCCCCACGGCAATCGCCCCGACGGCAATCGCGGCCCCAAGCCCGGCGGCCCGCGGCCGCCATTCCGCAAGCGTCCCGAAGGCCTGCCCTCGGACGACTGAGGCCTAGTCCATGTACGAGTCCAGGAAGCAGCCGCCGATCCCACGCCGCGCCTTTTTCCAGCGCCTGGCCGTGCATGCCGTGCTTGCGATCCTGCTGGTCATTGGCTCGCTCGGCATCGGCATGGTCGGTTACGCCGTGACCGAACACCTGCCCTGGCTCGATGCCTTCCTCAACGCCGCCATGTTGCTCGGCGGCATGGGCCCGGTCGACATGCCGCAGACCGAGGCGGGCAAACTATTCGCAGGAATGTATGCGCTGTACGCCGGGCTGATCTTCCTGGTTGCAGTCGCGCTGGTATTCACGCCGATCCTGCACCGCCTATTGCACAAGCTGCACTGGGACCAGTAACGCGACTACGGCTTTATCTCGAACTCGTCGGCATCCAGTTGCGCGGGGAAACGCTCGCGATGGCTGGCCAGTGCCGAAGCTGAAAACGTCGTCGTGACCACTTCCGGCCGCGCACCACATTCGACTTGCGGCAGGCCGAGGAAATCCAGCGCCACGCTGTCGCCGGCGTAGTCGAGGCCGTTGCCGTCCTGGCCGACCCGATTGACGCCGATGGCGTAGCTCAGGTTCTCGATAGCGCGGGCACGCAGCAGCGTGCGCCAGGCATGCCGGCGCGGCGCCGGCCAGTTGGCGACGAACACCAGCAGGTCGTAATCGAAGCGGCCGGGGACTTCGTTGTCGAACCGATTGCGGATGAAAACCGGGAAGCGCAGGTCGTAGCAGACCAGCGGGCAGACCCGCCAGCCCTTGAGTTCGACCGTCATGCGCTCGCGGCCGCTGGCGTAGCGTTCGTGTTCCTTGGCCATGCGGAAGAGATGGCGCTTGTCGTAGTGGCGCAATTCGCCGTCGGGTGTCGCCCATAGCAAACGATTGAAGACACCTTCGCCTGCGCGCATTTGCACGCTGCCGGTGACCACGGCGCCCAGCTTTTGCGCCTGCGCGCGGATCCAGGCGACGGTCGGCCCGTCCATGCCTTCGGCCTTGTCCAGAGCCTCATTGCTGAATCCGGACGTGAACGTTTCCGGCAACACGACGAGGTCGGTGCGGCCGGCGAGCGGCGCGACCAGTTCGCCGTACATGCGCCTATTCGCGCCTGGTTCGAGCCAGACGGTGCTGGCCTGGATGAGCGATACGCGCAAGTCTTCCATCTCAGACTCCCCTCAATCGCTCGATGGCGGCATCCAGCGTGGCCTCGTTCTTGGCGAAGCACAGCCGCGCCAGGCGCTGCTCGGCCGGCGGCGATTCGTAGAACGGCGACAGCGGAATGGCGGCGACGCCGTTCTCGGTGGTCAGCCAACGACAGAATTCGGCGTCGGGCAGGTCGCTGACCGCCGAGTAGTCCACCAGCTGGAAATAGCCGCCCGGCACCGGCAGCGGTCGTAGTCTCGTCGTCAGCAGCTGCGCCGCGAAGCGGTCGCGCTTGGCCTGGTAGAAATCGCCCAGTTCATCGTAGTGCTCGGGGTGCTGGTCGATCATCTCGGCGAACGCCCACTGCGCCGGGCCAAAGCTGCAGAAGCTGTTGTACTGGTGGACCTTGCGGATTTCCGCGCTCAGGGCCGGCGGCGCGATGCAGTAACCGATCTTCCAGCCAGTGCAATGGAAGGTCTTGCCAAACGAGGACACGACCACGGCGCGGGCGGCCAGCTCCGGGTGGCGCAGCATGCTCTCGTGGCGGCGACCGTCGAAGACGATGTGCTCATAGACCTCGTCGGAAAG
>JANYBA010000200.1 GCA_025360985.1 Gammaproteobacteria bacterium
GGTGGTCGTGGTCCGGACGAAGGAAGGCGGCCCGCCCGTCTGCGGGCTGAAGGTTCCCGCGCCCAGGACTGGCTCCGAGGTGATTTGCCAGTCGATATTGGTGCCATCGGCTACGGGGAGCGTCGTGCCGGAATACTTGACCTTGAGGGTAGTACTCGTGTCTCGCGGAATCGTGATCGAGCCGCTGGCCGGCGTGACCGTGGTCAGCACGGGGGTCTCGACCGTCACCGAATAGCTGATCTGCGGCGGGCACAACGGCGCGCATTCGTTCGCGTTGCCGTCGACGGTGACGGTGTAGGTACCGGGCGAATAGCTGACCATCGAGTTGGTCACCAGGCCGGTCGAACCGTCGGTGCCAACGGGATTGACCTTCGAGAAGAACGGACCGGCAGGCGACACGGCCCAGTCGGTGGTGTTGCTGCCGTCGACGCCGTTCTTGAGATAAGTGGCGTCGATCTGCGTGTATTGGCCGGTCAGGATCGTCCGCGTCGTCGGCGGTACGGTGGTGAGCGTGTAGGAATCGGCGACCTGCGCCAGCGCGCTCGAGCTCCAGCCCAGCCCGACCAGTCCGCCGAGTACCAGAAAGGCGTTCAAGGCATAGCGCTTCGCTGCGTTGGCGAAAATCCCCGGCTTTGCGAGTCCGATGGCGTTCATCGTTTTCCCCTGGAAATGCGGTATAAGTCTCGAAACCGAGTATAGCGGCAGTCGCGCCAGTGTGAGTCCCGGGGCGCGGGTCGCGCCGCCTGATGGGAGCCACGCCGCATGAATTCGTCTGCCGCACGTCCGTTTTCATCCCGGTTTTCCGTTGTCTGCGCCGCCGCCCTGGTGGTTGTGGCCGCCGGCCTGCCGGGTCGGGCGCCGCACGCGGCGGTTCGCAACGCCGAAGACCTGCTGATCGTCGACTGCCTGCTGCCGGGCCAGATCCGTTCCCTGGGCGGCATGGCCACCTACCTCAGCGCCCGTCGGCCGATCCGCACCAGCCAGTCCGATTGCCAGATCCGCGGCGGCGAATACGTTTCCTACGACCGGGCCAACTACCAGACCGCGCTCAAGGTCTGGCTGGACCAGGCCATGGCCGGCAGCGCCGAAGCGCAAAACAACGTCGGCGAAATCTATTCCAAGGGCCTCGGCGCCGAGCCCGACTACGGCATGGCGTTCCAGTGGTTCAAGAAAGCCGCCGACCAGGGCTACAGCCGCGCCAAGATCAACCTCGGCTACCTCTATGAGCAAGGCCTGGGCGTGACCCAGGACACCGCGCTGGCATTGAACCTTTACCGCGAAGCCTCGGGCATCAAGGACGAGTTGCTTTATGCCTCCAACGTCGAGGTCCAGTTCAAGGCCCGCGACGCCCAGATTTCGCAATTGCAGGGCCAGGTCCAGAGCGAGCAGGCGGCGTCGAGCGAACTGCGCGAACAGGTCAAGAAGTTGCAGCAGCAACTGCAGGATCGCCGCCACGCCCTGGAAAACTCGCAACGAGCATTGCAGGACACCCAGGCCGAGCTGGCCCAGGCCAGGCAATCGCAAGATGCCGGCCTGACCAAGCTGCTGGAGAACCAGTTGCTCACGCAGGAACAGCAGATCAACGACCAGCGCACGCAGATCGCCTCGATGGAGCAACGCGTCGGCGGCGCCAGCGCGACGGCGGTGGCCGGGACGCTGGAGATCCTCAATCCCTCGTTCGTGGCCACCCGCGGCCGCAATACCGCCGTCGTGCGCAGCCCGGGCAAGCAGAAGCTGACCGGCCGCGTGAGTTCGCAGTCCGGCGTCGCGCAGGTCACGGTCAATGGCGCGCCCGTGCCGGTCGGCGCCAACGGCGTGTTCAATGCCGAAGTCGACGTCCCGGCCGGCGGCACCCTGGTCAAAGTCGCGGCGACCGACCGCAACGGCGGCCAGGCCAAGCTCGATTTCACCGTCGTGCCGCAGTCCGGCGGGTCGGTCGCGGCGGGTTCGGCGGCGCCGGCGACGCCCGGCGTGGCCCCGCGCGACGTCAAGCTCGGACGATTCTTCGCCGTGGTGATCGGCAACAACACCTACAACGATTCCGGTTTCGCGGCGCTCAAGACCGCGGCCAGCGACGCCACCGCCGTGTCGAACATGCTCAAGGATCGCTACGGCTACCAGACCACCCTGCTGCTCAACTCCAGCCGCCTGGAGACGCTGAGCGCGCTCAACGACATGCGCGTGAACCTGAAGGCGGAAGACAACCTGCTGATCTATTACGCCGGCCACGGCGAGATCGACGGCAAGGGCCAGGGCTACTGGATCCCCAGCGATGCCGCCGCCGGCGACAGCAAGACCTGGATCTCGAACGCGGCGATCAGCGACATGCTCAACGCCATGCCGGCCCGGCACGTGCTGACCGTGGTCGATTCCTGCTACTCGGGCACGATGACCCGGGCAGCTGCGCCCAGCTTCGACGCCGGCACCATGCCGGCGGCGCAGTGGGCGGGTTGGGTCAAGACCATGGTCGGCGGCCGCTCGCGCACGGCCCTGACCTCGGGCGGCCTGCAACCGGTGGCCGACGCCGGCGTCGGCGACCACAGCTATTTCGCCCGGGCCTTCCTCAATGTCCTGCAGGACAACAACCGCCTGCTCGAAGCCCAGCGCGTCTATCGCGAGGTCGCCTCAGCGGTCGCACTGAACGGGGTGAACTCGCCGCTGCCGCAATCGCCGCAATACGCGCCGATCCGATTCGCTGGCCACGAGAGCGGGGAGTTCTTCTTCCAGCCAAAAGGCCGTTCCTGAGCGATTTGCCGGCGGCAGCGCTGGCCGATCGCACCCGCCGACCGGTATAATCGCGGCCCTGCCGGGTGGCTCGCCACCCTCGCAAGAACCGGAGAGGTGGCAGAGTGGTCGATTGTACCTGACTCGAAATCAGGCGTGCGTTTATAGCGCACCGAGGGTTCGAATCCCTCCCTCTCCGCCAGAAACACAATTGCCACCCTTGCGGTGGCAATTTTGTTTCTCGGGGATGGCGGGGACTTGATGAGAACCCTGGTTCGACTGATCGGCAGGAAAGCCGATCAGCACGGCGCAGCCGCCCCGAAGGGGTGAGGGCCATGGATGGCCGAATGACAAATTCGTCAGGAACGAATTTGGACAGCCGGGGGCTGGCCTTCGCGCAGCGAAGGTGAGCCCCATGGATGGGGCGAACCATCCCTCCCTCTACTTTCCCTCGCTTGGGCTAAGATGTTGATCGAATCCAATCTGCCAAGAACCGCATGAA
>JANYBA010000250.1 GCA_025360985.1 Gammaproteobacteria bacterium
GCCGAGCGCGACGTAAAGGTCGCGGCGCAGGCCGCCCTGGATGTCGGCTTCGGTCATGATCGAGCCGCCGCTGAAGTAGGCGCGTTTCTCCGGATGCATTGTCGCGATGACCTTTTCGCCGCGCGTGACCTGGATCGTGCCGCGATCGGCGTCGTAGTTCGGTCCGCGGACGCGTTCGACGCCCTCGAAGCGGAAGCTGTAGCCGCGAACTTCGAAGCTCTGCCCGGGCTTGGCCGCGACGTCCTTCTCGGTGCTGGAGCTTTCGGTCATCAGTACGCCGAAGAAGAACAGGGCCAGGCCGACATGCGCCAGGCACATGCCGATCATTTCGGCGGTGAAGCGCCCTTGCGCGGCGATGTAGCGCTGGCGGATGAAGCGCAGGGTGCCGAGGATCAGCCAGGCCGACACCACGAAGGCCATCGCCGTCTTCCAGCTGCCGTTCGGCCAGCCGAAGTAGGCGATCGCTCCCAGCACCGCGGCGACGATCGCCCACGGCGCCAGCATGCGCAGCGGCAGGCTGGCCTGCTCGCGTTGCCAGCGGCTCAGGGGGCCGAACGGCAGCAGCAGGATCAAGGGCGCCATCAGCAGGGTGAACAGCAATCCGAAGTAGGGAGCGCCCACCGATATCTTGCCCAGGTTCAATGCCTCCGACAGCAAGGGATACAGGGTCCCGAGCAGGATCATGGCGGCGGCGGCGGTCAGCAACAGGTTGTTGGCCAGCAGCAAGGTCTCGCGCGACATCGCGGCGAACGGCTGGCCCTTTTCGTCGCCGGGCGCGCGGAAGGCGAACAGCAGCAGCGAGCCGCCGATCACGATCGCCAGGAAGGTCAGGATGAACATGCCGCGCGCTGGATCGGAGGCGAACGCATGCACCGACGTCAGCACGCCTGAGCGCACCAGGAAGGTGCCGAGCAGGGACAGAGAAAATGCCGCGATCGCCAGCAGCAGGGTCCAGCTACGGAAACTGCCGCGCTTTTCCGTCACCGCTTGCGAGTGCAGCAGCGCCAGCCCGACCAGCCAGGGCATGAAGCTGGCGTTCTCGACCGGATCCCAGAACCACCAGCCGCCCCAGCCGAGTTCGTAATAGGCCCAGAAACTGCCGAGCGCGATGCCGATGGTCAGGAAGCCCCAGGCGACGTTGGTCCAGGGCCGCGACCAGCGCACCCACTGCGCGTCGACCTTGCCGTCGATCAGCGCGGCGATGGCGAAGGCAAATGCCACCGCGAAACCGACGTAGCCGGTGTAGAGCACCGGCGGGTGGGCGATCATGCCGATGTCCTGCAGCAACGGATTCATGTCGGCGCCTTCGACCGGCACCGGCAGCATCCGCGCGAACGGGTTGGAGGTGAAGATCAGGAAGGCCAGGAAACCGAAACTGATCCAGCCCATGACCGCCAGCACGCGCGCCACCACCGGCGGCGGCAGCGCCCGCGAGCACAGCGCCACCGCGGCGATCCACAGGCTCAAGATGGTCACCCACAGCAATAGCGAGCCTTCGTGCGCGCCCCAGACCGCGGTGAACTGGTACATCAGGGGCAGCACGGTGTTGGAATTGTTGGCGACGTAGGCGATGGAAAAATCGTGGACGATGAAGGCGTGGGTCAGGATCGCGTAGGCAATTCCGATGAAGACCAGCTGCGAGTAGGCGAGCGGTCGCGCGGTCGCCATCCAGGCCGCATTGCCGCGTTGCGCGCCGACCAGCGGCATGGTGCCGAGCAGCACCGCCAGCAGCATCGCGAAGATCAGCGCCAGCAATCCGAGTTCGGGGAGCATCAGTTGGACCCGCAGCTGTGGGTGTGCATCGCCATGCCCTTGGCCATGGCCTCGGCGACTTCGCGCGGCATGTAGGTCTCGTCGTGCTTGGCCAGCACCTCGGTGGCGGTGAAGCGGCCGCCGTCCATGCGGCCAGTGGCGATGATGCTGGTGCCCTCCTTGAACATGTCCGGCAGGATGCCGTTGTAATGCACCGGCACCTGGCGGATGCGGTCGGTGATGGCGAAGTCGATGTCGAGCGTGCCGGTCGCGCGCCGCACGCTGCCTTCGCAGACCACGCCGCCGAGCCGGAAGCGGGCGGCGGCCGGCGCCTTGCCGGCGCGCACGTCGGTGGGCGTGTGCAGGTAGGTCAGGTTTTCTTGCAGCGCCAGCGTGATCAGCACGGCGGCGGCGGCGGCGGCCAGCAGGAACAGGGCGACGAACATCAGGCGACGCTTGCGGGTCGGGTTCATGATTTCCGCTTGGCCTCGTTGCGGCGGGCGCGCAGGCGGATGGCGCGACGGACGCGCTGGAATTTCAGCCGCGGCGCCAGGTAGTCCCAGGCGAGGATCACGGCCGTGACGGCAAAGGAGGCGGCGACATAGGCGCTACTCATGGCTCGTCTCCGGCGGCTTCGCGCGCCCAGTCCTTGGCCGACTCCTGCTCGAGGTTCATCGCCCGCGCGCGCTGCAACAGCGAGCCGACGAACCAGGCCTTGCTGGCGATGACGGTGAACAGCAGCGGCCAGAGCATGCTGGTGTCCATCTTCGACGGACCGATCAGGCGGATGGTGCTGCCCTGGTGCAGGGTGTTCCACCAGTTCACGGCGAAATGCACGATCGGCACATTGACCACGCCGACCAGCGCAAGGAACGCGGCGGCGCGCGCGGCGGCTCGGCGGTCTTCGATCGCCGCATACAGGCCCATGACGCCGACATAGAGGAACAGCAGCACGAGTTCCGAAGTCAGCCGCGGATCCCAGGTCCACCAGGTGCCCCAGGTCGGCTTGCCCCAGATCGATCCGGTGAGCAGCGTGATCAGGGTGAAGGCGGCGCCGACCGGCGCGCAGGCCATGGCCAGGATCTCGCAGGCCTTGATCCGCCA
>JANYBA010000306.1 GCA_025360985.1 Gammaproteobacteria bacterium
CACGGAGGCCGAGCAACCGTTCTAACCAAAAACCAGACCCTGTAACTGTACTTATCCACAGCGGCGAGACATCATTGCCGCTGTCCATCCCTGGTCAATTTTCAACGAAAACGCCTGGTCAACTTTCAACGCGCACCGACAGGGTTAGCCTATGACTGCGTCCACCACCAAACTCACGCGCGCTCCGCCCGCGCTGCATAGCAACCCGGCTTGGCGTTGTGCAGGTGCAGGTAGTCGACCTCCGGCATGGCCAGCAGGCGCTCGAGCACCGGGCGAAGTTCCGCGCCGTGAACCACGTCGGCATCGACCATCATGCCGGCGCGGTCGAAGGCGCGCACCGACATCAGCCGCAGGCCCAGCACATCCGGGATTTCGCCGATTTCCGGCTGCGCCTGTTCGGCGTGTTCGCGAACATAGATGGCGTGACTCGCGCGATAGGGCGAATTGGCCGCCTGGTGTTTGTAATTGAGCAGCAGAACGGTTTCGCCCGGCTCGGCATCGCGCAGGGAGATTCGGCACGGGAAGCCCGGTTTGCAGTCCGCGATCCGCCGTTCGATACCGAGTGCAGCGAGAGCTTCGCTGCTGGCGCCAAAAAGGTGCTGGAAAGGTTCCGCGGGCAGGGCATGGATGCGGAAAGTCACGGCGGCACTCCGAGGGTGGTCCGATGCCCATGCTGATCGCTCCGGCGCGGCGCCGCTATCCGCATCTTGCGGCGCTCGACAGCGGTCCTGCCAAGATGTCAGCATGAATGCTGCTCTTTCGCACCGGCATCGTCGATGAAGCTCGCCCTGGTCTACGCCCTGCTCGCCGTGATCGCCACGTTCACCAACATCGGCGCGCAGGAGGCGTCCATCCGCGTCTACGCTGGCGCCTACGGCGTGCCGCTGTCGGTGGCGGTGGGGACCCTGGTCGGGTTGTTCGTGAAGTACGTGCTCGACAAGCGCTACATCTTCCAGTTCCGCGCCCGCGACGTCGTCCACGACGGCCGCACCTTCATCCTCTACGCCATGGCCGGAGTCGCCACGACCATGGTGTTCTGGGGCTTCGAGTTCGGTTTCCACTGGTTGTTCGCCAGCAAGGAAATGCGCTACCTCGGCGGCATCATCGGGCTGGCGATCGGTTACTTCACCAAGTACCAGCTCGACAAGCGCTACGCCTTCCGCATCGACCATCGTGTGGAAGCAGAATGACGCGCATCGCTTCGACCTGGCGCTGGCCGGCGTTGGCGCTGGCCCTGCAGCTGCTGTTCGTGGCGATGATCCCGGTGGTGTCGGACGAAGCCTATTTCGTCAATTGGGGGCGGCATCCGAGCCTCGGTTACTACGACCATCCGCCGATGACCGGCTGGGTCGCCGGCCTGTTCGCCGGCAACGCCCACGCCGACCTGCTGCTGCGCCTGACGATGGTCGCATTGGGGCTGGCGATGGCCGCGCTGCTGGCGGCGCAGGCGCGGGAATTCCGCAGCCCGGCGCAGGCGCGCCTGCTGGCGCTGGCCTGGTGGCTGCTGCCGATCAACCTGATCACCTTCGGCGTGTACTTGAACGACACGCTCGCCCATGCCTTCACGATCATGTTCGTGGTCGCCCTGTATCGCGGTTGGCGCGACTTCCGCCTCGACGGTGGTGGCATCGGCTGGAGCCTGGTCGCGGGCGTCGCGCTCGGCCTGGCCTTGCTCAGCAAGTACATCGTCGCCACCTACGTGATCGCGGTCGTGGCGATGCTGCTGCTGGACTGGCGCGGCAATTTCTCCTTCCTGCTGCGCCGGTTGAGCCTGGTTGCCCTGGTCTCGGCGACGTTGTTCGCGCTCACGCTGGTTTGGAACTACCAACACTGCCAGGTCAACCTCGCCTTCAATTTCCTCAATCGCCAGGGCGGCCCGCCGCAGCGCGGCTTGCTGGAATTTTTCGTGTCGCTGCTTTTCCTGCTCGGGCCGCTGCTGCTGGTCTGGTTGTACCGACTCGTCCGACCGGCGCAAGCGCTGCGTCGCGAGCCGATGGCCGCGAGCGGATTCTTCCTCCGGCTGTTCCTCACCAGCGTAGCCGCGACGCTGCTGATCGCGCTCTGGCGCGGGCAATTCGGCACGCACTGGGGCGTCGGCCTGTCGTTCCTGGCGGTGCTGGCCCTGGCCGAGCATCGCGCCAGCGAGATCCCGCCGCGCCTGCTGGCCGTGCACGCCGGTTATGCGGTGCTGATGGTCGGCGGCTTGCTGCTGGCGGTGGTCGCGGTGCGCGACGACCTGCACCTGCTGCCGGCGGCGAAGTGGCAGAAGCTGCACCGCCAATACGAGTTCTACCAGTTGACCCAGTCCGGCCGCCTGGCGCAGGCGATCCAACGCGACTGGCCGCGCGCGCAGGTCGCGAGCGAAAGCTATGGCTTCGCGGCCAGCATGAGCAACCACGGCGTCGACACGGCGGTGTTGTTCTCGCCCTCGAAGTACGGACGCAACGACGACATCTTCCGCGACTACGCCGCGCTCGACGGTCGCCAGGTATTGATCATCGACGTCGGCCTCAAGCAGGAGGCGGACAAGCTGCGGCCGTTCTTCGCCAGCCTGCACGCGATCGATCTCGACGTGGACGGCCAGCGCTTCCCGGCCCTGGTCGGCGAGTCGTTCCGCTACGAGGCCTACCGCCAGGTGTTCATCCGCGCTGCCGTGCAGGATTTCTACGCCAAGGCGCGACCGCTCAGCGGCGCCTGCTACATGGATCGCTACGGCCTGTTCTAACGGAAATGCAGGAAATGGGGTCAGATCCCTTTTTCTGAAGAAAAAGGGATCTGACCCTATTTCCTAACCCCATTTCCTAATCGGCGATGCCGGCATAGACGCGCAGGCACAGGGTGCGACCGAGCGCCTGCAGCACCTGGATGGCGACGGCGGGGTGGTCGCGGCTGAGCGAATCGAAAGCCGCGGGCGCGAGCATCAGCAATTGCGTCGGCACGATCGCGGTGACGTCGGCGCTGCGCGGCGTGCGCGCGAAGAACCCGCCTTCACCGAAAATCTGGCCGGCGCCGAGGGTCACCAGCACTTCCCGGCCGCGCCGCGCGTTCTCGGAGACTTCGACCGCACCCTCGAGCACCAGGTACAGGTCGTTCTCGGCCTCGCCCTTGCGCAACAGGACTTGTCCCGGCGCGGCGCTGATGGCCTGGGCGAAGGAGCGCAGGAATTCCAGGTTGTCGCTGCCGAGGTCGTCGAGGAGGCGCGCCGCCGGCAGATGCCAGCTCGTCGCCAAGCCATGCAGGAAGACTTCGGCGCGCTGGGCGCGCGTGCCGGCCGGGCGGTGGTATTCGCGCAGGTGGTGGTCGAACCAGTCGGGCAGTTCGAAATTCGGCGCGTGCTTTTGCACGGCCAAGAGCAGTGGTGAGCGTACCCGGGTCAGGTGCGCCCAGTCCCCCAATACCAGGGCCATCGCCAGGCGCAGGCCATCGCTGTCGTCGACGGCGGCGCCGAGGCGCCGGAATCCCAGGATCTCGGCGTGGCTGACCAGGTGCGCGGGCGTCGCCAACAGGGCGATTTCGATTCCAGCCGAACGCATGTCGTCGACGAGGTTGTCGAATAGCAACTGCGCGGCCGCGCCTGAGCAGGCGACCGGATCGAACCAGGGCGAATCGATGACCGCCAATTTCTCCAGCGGCAACGGTACCTCGAGCGGATCGATGCACGTGCGCCACGGGGAAACGTCCGGTAGCGAGGCGAGGCTTACCCAATCCAGCGAAGCGATGGTCCGCGTGCCTTCGTGGACGGCGATTGCCTTGCCGGCAGCGGAGGATGTGCGACGTGCGATCAGGGCCATGGCGCATTCTAGGCGACGCCGCTGAACCGGCGCCAGCCGACGGCGCGCGA
>JANYBA010000312.1 GCA_025360985.1 Gammaproteobacteria bacterium
CGAAAAACCATCTGGGCCGGCAGTCCCAACTCGAGCCCGAGGCGACGCACCTCGTCCTTGAACAATTCGCGCAGTGGCTCGACCAGCCCGAGTTTCATGTGCTCGGGCAGGCCGCCGACATTGTGGTGGCTCTTGATGACGTGGGCCTTGCCGGTCTTGCTGCCGGCCGATTCGATCACGTCGGGGTAGATGGTGCCCTGCGCCAGCCATTTCACGTTGGCCAGCTTGGCGGCTTCCTCCTCGAAGATCTCGATGAAGAGCTTGCCGATGACCTTGCGCTTGGCCTCCGGATCGGCGACGCCAGCAAGAGCGCTGAAATAGCGCTCGGCGGCGTTGACCCGGATGACCTTCACGCCCATGTGCTCGCCGAACATGGACATCACCTGGTCGCCTTCCTGCCAGCGCAGCAGGCCGGTGTCGACGAAGACGCAGGTCAACTGCTCGCCCAGGGCCTTGTGCAGCAGAGCCGCGACCACCGAGGAGTCGACGCCGCCGGACAGGCCGAGCAGGACTTCGTCGTCGCCGACCTTTTCGCGAACCCGGGCGATCTGGTCTTCGATGATGTGCGCCGGCGTCCACAGCGTGTCGCAGCCGCAGATGCCGAGGACGAAGCGCTTGAGCATCGCTTCGCCGGATTTTGTGTGGGTCACTTCCGGGTGGAACTGCACGCCGTACCAGCGCCTTTCCTCGTCGGCCATCGCGACGATCGCGACGCTTTCGGTGCGGGCGGTGACATTGAATCCTTCCGGCACCTGGGTGACGCGGTCGCCGTGGCTCATCCAGACGTCGAGCCGCGGCGGACTGCCGGCCTGGTCCTTGAGTCCGTCGAGCAAGGCGCATTCGGCGGTGACTTCGACCGAGGCGTAGCCAAATTCGCGGTGATGGTCGGCTTCGACGCCGCCGCCGAGTTGCAGGGCCATGGCCTGCATGCCGTAGCAGATGCCGAGCAGCGGCACGCCGGCGTCGAATGCCGACTGGGTGACGCGCGGCGCGTTTTCCTCGATCGTGGATTCCGGACCTCCGGAAAGGATGATCCCCTTGGCGCCCCAGGTGGCGATCTCGGCCGGGTTATGGTCCCAGGCCCAGATCTCGCAATAGACACCGAACTCGCGGATGCGCCGCGCGATCAGCTGGGTGTACTGCGCGCCGAAATCAAGGATGAGGATCTTGTCGCTGTGCAGCTTGTCGTCGAGGGTCATGTTGATTGGAAGATTGCTCATGCGCGGTAATTCGGCGGTTCCTTGGTGATGGCGACGTCGTGGACATGGCTCTCGCGCGTACCGGCCGAAGTGACGCGCACGAATTTCGGCCGGGTGCGCATCTCTTCGATGGTCGCGCAACCGACATAGCCCATGGAAGCGCGCACGCCGCCGGCGAGCTGGTGGACGATATTGGTGAGCAGGCCACGGTAGGGGACGCGCCCCTCGACGCCTTCCGGCACCAGCTTGTCGGCGTCGGAGGCGTCCTGAAAATAACGGTCCTTGCTGCCCTGCTCCATGGCGCCGAGCGAGCCCATGCCGCGGTAGCTCTTGTAGCTGCGGCCCTGGTAGAGCTCGACGTCGCCGGGCGCTTCCTCGGTGCCGGCGAACAAGCCGCCGATCATCACCGTGGATGCGCCGGCGGCGAGGGCCTTGGCGATGTCGCCCGAGTAGCGGATGCCGCCGTCGCCGATCAGCGGGATCCGGCCCTTGAGGACTTCGGCGACCATGCCGATGGCGGTGATTTGCGGGACGCCGACACCGGCGACGATGCGCGTGGTGCAGATCGAGCCGGGGCCGACACCGACCTTGACGGCATCGGCGCCGCAATCCATCAGAGCCAACGCGGCGTCGCCGGTGACGATGTTGCCGCCGATCACCTGGACGTTCGGGAAATTCTTCTTCACCCATGCGACGCGATCGAGCACGCCCTGGGAATGGCCGTGCGCGGTGTCGACCACGATCACGTCGACGCCGGCTGCGACCAGTGCCTCGACCCGCGCCTCGGTATCGCCGCCGACGCCGACCGCCGCTCCGGCCAACAGGCGTTCGGCCATGTCCTTGGCGGCGTTCGGATTGTCGCGTGCCTTCTGGATGTCCTTGACCGTGATCAGGCCGCGCAGCTCGAAGCCGTCGTTGACCACCAGTACTTTTTCGATCCGGTGCTTGTGCAGGAGCTGCAGCACTTCCTCGTCGGAAGCGCCCTCCTTCACCGTGACCAGCCGATCCTTCTTGGTCATGATGTTGCGGATCGGATCGTCGAGCTTGGTCTCGAAGCGCATGTCGCGGCTGGTGACGATGCCGACCAGCTGGCCGCCATCCACCACCGGCACGCCAGAAATATTGCGGGCCCGGGTCAGCTTCAGCACTTCAGCGATGGTGGTATCGGGGCGAACGGTGAAGGGCGAGCGGATCACGCCGGCCTCGAATTGCTTGACCTGGCCAACATGGGCAGCCTGTTCGGCCAAAGTCATGTTCTTGTGCAGGATGCCGATGCCGCCGAGCTGGGCCATGGCGATGGCGAGGCGCGACTCGGTGACGGTGTCCATGGCCGCCGAGACGATCGGCAGGTTCAGGGAGATGCCACGGGTCAGCCGGGTGGCCAGGCTGACGTCCTTGGGCAGGATCGTGGAGTGGGCGGGAACGAGGGAGACGTCGTCGAACGTCAGGGCTTCGGCCTGGATGCGCAGCATGGAGCGGCTCCGGGGGTAGGAAGCGCGACATTATAACCCGGCTCGGGGTGCCGGCGCGGTTTGGTCGCTAGAGCAAGGCCAGCGACAGCCACGGAACCCAGGTGATGATCAGCAAGGCCAGGCCGACCAGCAGGAAGAACGGCACGCAGGCGCGCGCCAGCGTCAGGATGTTGATCTTGAATCGATAGGCGGCGATGAACAGGTCCATTCCAGCCGGCGGCATGAAGTAGCCGATCTGCAGGTTGGCGAGCATGACGATGCCGAAATGCACCGGATGGATGCCGTAGCCGACCGCGACCGGCACGAGCAACGGCGTCAGGATCACGATCGCCGAAAAGATGTCGATGAACATGCCGACCAGCAGCAGCGCCGCGTTGAGCAAGAGCAGGAACATGGCCGGCGAATGCACGAATTTCCGGCTGAAGTCGAACAAATGGTTCGGGACTTCCTGGTCCACCAGCCAATTCGACAAGGCGCCGGCGGCGCCCAGGATGATCAGGATCGCACCGACCAGACGCATCGCCTCGGACATCAATTCCGGTAATTTTCGGAACTTTATTTCTTTTTTAATACATACAGTTACGATGAATACATAAAGTACTGTGATAGCTGCCGCCTCGCTCGCCGCGAACTTGCCGGAATAGATTCCGCCCAGCACGATGAAGGGCAGCGGCAACTCCCAGAGCGCGTCCTTCAGCGCCGCCCAGACCTCCTTGCCGTCGAAACCCTGCGCCGCACGCGGCAAGGTCCGACCCACCCACATGGCGTGGAAACTGAGCACCAGGATCATCAGCGCGCCGGGCATCAGTCCGGCCAGGAACAGGTCGCGGATGGTCACCGGCGGCGTGGTGCCGAGCTGGCCGGCAACGAATCCGTAAAGGATCAGTGGCAGCGAGGGCGCGAACAGCAGGCCCAGGCTTCCCGACGAGGTCACGAGGCCCAGGCTGTAGTTTTCCGGGTACTTGGCCTTGACCAACGCCGGATACAGGAAGGCGCCGATCGCGACGATAGTCATTCCCGATGCACCGGTGAAAGCGGTGAAGAAGGCGCAGGCGACGATCGCGACGATCGCCAGGCCACCCGGCAGCCAGCCCAACAGGGCCATGGAAAGCCGAACCAGCCGCGTTGGCGTCCCGCTCTCGCCGAGCAGATAGCCGGCGAACGTGAACATCGGGATGGCGATCAGGCCAGGGCGATCGCTGAGCCGGTAGTACTCGACCGCCACGGCAATCAGATCGTAGCCGGCGGCGTGGAAGCCGAACAGCGCGATCG
The DNA here is from genome assembly GCA_025360985.1 of Gammaproteobacteria bacterium. GTDB lineage: Bacteria > Pseudomonadota > Gammaproteobacteria > Xanthomonadales > Xanthomonadaceae > Arenimonas. Next base: position 3,944 of record JANYBA010000312.1, read on the forward strand.
CGGCGATGACCGCGAACAGCGGCATGCCCAATGCCGCCAGGACCAGGACGATGGCAAGGCCGGTAATCACAGGCCTTCATGCTCCGGTGGCGTCAGCAAGGCCGAGATCGCAAACCTCAGGCCCAGAAGGCCGAAGCCGATTGGAAATACCAGCATCGGCACCCAACTGCTGACGCCGTTGACGAACACGCCGGGGGCTTCCCGCTCCATCTGCAACATACCCCAGCCATACCAGGCCAGCAGCCCGCAAACGACGGCGGTGGCGAGCTGCGAGATCGCCCAGGCGATCCGGCGCCAGAACGGCGGCAGCAGGCGCGGCAGCGCGTCCACGGCGATGTGGCGATGCGAGCGGGCGGCGCCGAGCGCGCCGAGCAGTGCCAGCCACAGCACACCCATCTGGCTGACCGGCTCGGCCCACTCCAGGCCGCTGCCGAAAAACATGCGCAAGCCGATCTGCGCCAACGCGACCAGGACCAGGACACCCAGCAATGTCGCCAGCAGCAGGTCTTCGGCCTGGTGCAGGCGAACCAGCAATCGCCTCAGCATCCGCTCACTTCCCGCCGCGCTCGTTGGCCAGGATGCGCCGGATCGCCGCTATCGTCGGGGCCGAAAAGGCGTTCTGCTGCTCGAGCTGGCGGGCGGTGGTGATGCCAATCTCGCGCCAGCGCGCCGCTTCGGCCGGCGCCGGCGTCAGCAGTTTGGTGCCGCCCTGCTTCATCGCGGCAATGGCCTGGACGTTCTCACGGCGGTTGGAAGCATCAATCCGCGTCATCGCCGCGCCAAACGCCCGTTCCATTGCCGCCTGGTCCGCGGCGGACAACCTGGCCATCACCTTGTCGTCGACCATGAAATACGCCGGGATATAAGTCAGCGGCAGGTCGATGATGAATTTGATCTTGCCGTGCCATTGCAGGATCACGGCCCCGGAAAAAGTGTTGGCGACGGTATCGACGAGTCCGGTCTGCAGGCTCGTGAATACGTCCGACAGCGGCAAGGGAATGGTGGTGATGCCGCCGTTCTTGAAAGTCAGCTCGCCAATCCGGTCGTTGGCCGGGACCCAGACCTTGGAACTACGCAGGTCATCCCGGCCGCGCAACTCGTGCGTGCTCATCAGGTAGGCGAAACCGCCGCCGGCCAGGCCGAGCATGCGCATGCCGCCCTTGCGGAAGCAGTCGACCAGCATCGGATCAACGACCTTGCGCACGGCATCGACTTCCGCCTGGTCGTTGAACAGGAACGGCAAGGTGTAGATGGTCGCGTCCCGGCAGACGCCGGTGACGTCGCTGCCGGTGACCGCGCCGCCTTGCAACTGGCCGAGGCGGATCTTGCGCAGCACCACGGCGTCGTTGCCCATCACGCCACCGGGGAAGAACTTCACGTTGACCCGGCCTTCGGTCTGTTTCTGGACCTCGGCCGAGGCAGCGCGCATCTCGCGCAGCCAGACCGAGCCGTCGGGCGCAATGGTGGCGATCTTGATGGTCTGCTGCGCCGCCAGCGGCATCGCCGCCAGGGCGAGAACCAGGCACAGGCACCAGCGAAAAAAGGTGTTCATCAGATCGTGCCTCATCAAAAATAGTCCTTGCCGCTTTCCTGCAGCTTTCGAGCCAGCGTTTGCGCCAGCGTATTTGTGAGGGTGAATCCGGGCGCCTTGGGATCGGCGGCCAGGACCTCTTCCAGCAGCTTGTCGTGCAGCGGCTGGTCGAACATCAGCCGGGCGTAGTACTGCGCCATCAAGGCCTTGGCGTACAGGTTGCGACCGCCGGAAATCTCGATCGCCTTCTCGAAGAACTTGCGCCCCTGCTCCGGCTTGCCGCCGACCGATTCGGGGCGCAGCGAATTGAGCACGCCCAGGTAGACGTAGGCCTGGCCGTGGTCGTGCGTCGGGTCGAGGGCGACCACTTGGTTCAACAAGGCCTCGATCCGGGGAAGGTCGGCGATTGCCACCATGTCTTCGCTGTTGGCCTGAAGGTAGCCGACCCAGGCGGTGCCCAGGGCATACAACGGCTCGGCATCGCGGCGACTGGCGACCACGGCGGCGAAATGGTCCTGGTCCTGGTCGAGCGCGGCGCAAAGCTCGGAATCGAGCAGGCAGACGCCGCGGCGAGCGTAGGCGAGTGCTTTCTGCGACAGCTTGCGGGCATGCTCGTGGTCGTCGCCGGTGAAATTGCCGGCGTAAGCGCCGTTGAGCTTCGCCGCCGCCAGCAACAGGGGCGCATCGCCCTTCTCACCCGGTTTTTGCCCGGCGATCAGGCTGTCGAGCAGCAACAGGTAGGCGGGCAGTCCGTCGCGAACGGAAGCGGGATCGTCACTGTCCAGGATAGCCGCGCCGAAGTTGTCGGCGAAACGATCGCCCGCCTTCTGCACCAGCGAGGCGCATCCAGTCAGGAGGGTCAACAGCAGGGCGGAGAGCCAGGGGCTCGGGGCAAAGCGGGTCATGGCGTCATTTTCACACAATTGCCCGTGGTTCAGGCGTGAAGCGGGTCGGTCGCCTCGGCGGCTTCGAGCGTGTTTTGCATCAGGGTCGCAACCGTCATCGGCCCTACCCCGCCCGGTACCGGCGTAATCCAACTGGCGCGCTCGCGGGCCGCCGCGAAGCCGACGTCGCCAACGAGGCGGCCATCGTCCATGCGATTGATGCCGACATCGATCACGACCGCACCGGGTTTGATCCATTCTCCCGGCACGAGTTCCGGGCGGCCGACGGCGACCACGAGAATATCGGCGCTGCGAACCTGGGCCTCGAGCACCGACCGTGGCGTGAAACGGTGGCAGCAGACCGTCGTGCAACCGGCGATGAGCAGTTCCAGCGCCATCGGGCGGCCGACATGGTTGCTCGCGCCGACGATCACCGCCGTCTGGCCGCGCACCGGCCGGTCGGTGTAGGCGAGCAGGGTCGTGATGCCACGCGGCGTGCAAGGACGCAGGCCGAATTGCCGGAGCGCGAGGTGGCCGACGTTTTCCGGGTGGAAGCCGTCGACATCCTTGCGCGGATCGATGCGGTGGACAAGTTCGACGTCATCGCGATCGCCGGGCAGCGGCAATTGCAGGAGGATTCCGTGGATGTCCGGGTCGGAATTGAGCCGATCGATCAGCGCGGCGATCTCGGCGTCGGGCACGTCCGCCGGCAGCTCGAAACCATGGGCGGCGATGCCCACTTTTGCGCAGGCCCGGCGCTTGTTGCGGACGTAGACGATCGAGGCGGGATCGTCGCCGACCAGGATCACCGCGATGCCGGGTCGCGAGCGGCCGGCAGCGATGCGCGCTTGCACCCGGCCCGACAAGTCGTCGAGCAAGGCATCGGCAATGCGCTTGCCGTCGAGGATGCGGGCGGTCATGGAGCTCCAGGGACGATGCGACGACGCCAGCGTGGGTGGCGCCGGCGGATTATCCCCGAAGCGATCCTTGGACCGTCAGCTAGCGCCTGATCAGCGGCGGGCGCGGCGCTTGGCGGGCGCAGACGCCGACTTGGCCTTCACCGGGGCCGACACCGGCTTTTTCAAGCCGGCGTTCACGCCAAAGCGGGCCAGTACCGGCGCCAACTGCTTCTCGGTGGTCTTGCGGAACTGCAGCACCTTGCCTTCCACCTTCTTGCGCAGGCTGCGGGCTGCGGCCTCGGCTTCCTTCATCACGGTTTCGGTGCGGTCGCGCAGATTGCCGATCTCCCCGGTCGCCTGGGAATAGCTCTTGATCGCCTGCTTGCGGCCGAGCGAGACGGCGCCCAGGCCGGCCATCAGCAATTGCCGCGGTTGGAAATCGCTACGGCGGGTCGCCGTGGTCTTGCGGGAGACGGTCTTGCGGGCCATGGAACACCTCATCAGGTTGTTGGATCGGGCCAGTCGCGGCCGGTAGGTTCGATGGCAGTCTCCGCCCTGGCGACTGAGTTTTCACACTACCGTTTGAAACGCTTGCATGAAACGGGTGTCCGGGACATCCTCGACGGCAAAATGAGGGAGTGCGACATGGCGACGAAAAAGTCCGGTTGGGCCCGATTCCCGCACGACAACAAGGCCTTCGATTACGCCGGCGACAAGCTGAAAAAAGCCTGGCCGTCGCTGCACGCGGGCGATGGCGAACCCTTCCCTGACGACAAGCGCGCCGCCGCGTTGATCAAGGCCGCCGGCAAGGCGGCGCCGAAAGGACTTGCCGCCGCCGCGCTTTCCGAGCAATTGCAGGAAGCGTGGCGCGCCTTCCACCACGGCGACTTCGAACGGGCGTTCGACCTCGGCCAGGCGCTGGGCCCGATCGGCGCTTCAGTAGCAATCAAGTCGATCGGCATCCATGCCACGTACCTGGTCGACGACGAAGCCGAGCGACTCAAGCGTTACGAACAGGCCGCGAAGCTCGGCGAAGCCGCCATCGCCGCCCTGCCCGCCGAAGCCAACAGCCACTATAGGCACGCGTTCGCGCTTGGCCGCTACAGCCAGGGCATCAGCGTCGCCAAGGCATTGAGCATGGGGCTGGCCGGCAAGGTCCGCGACAGCCTGGAGGCCGCGTTGAAGCTCGACGGCAAACACGCCGAGGCGCACACCGCCTTGGCCCTGTACCACGCCGAAATCATCGGCAAGATCGGCGCCCTGATCGGCGGCATGACCTACGGTGCGAAAACCAGCGAAGCCGAGAAACACATCGCCGCCGCGATCAAGCTGACGCCGGACTCGCCGATCGCCCACGTCGAGCACGGCAACCTGCTGCTGTTGCTGTATGGCGACAAGAAAGAGGACGCCGCTGCTACCGCCTTCGAGAAAGCCGCGAAGCTCAAGGCGAAGGACGCGATGGAAAAACTCGACGGCGAATACGCGCGCGAACAGATCGAATGAAAGTTGCGGGTCGCAAGAAAAAGCCGTGCGATGCCCGGCTTTTTTGGGATCTGGTGGGCGGTACAGGGCTTGAACCTGTGACCCTCGCCGTGTGAAAGCGATGCTCTACCGCTGAGCTAACCGCCCGAAAGCGCGGCAATTCTAAGCGTCGGCGGTTTTCCGGTCAAGGAATCGGCGGCTGCAACCATTTTTCGGCGAATTCATTCGCGGCCACGGGTCGGCTGTACAGGAAGCCCTGGGCAATTTGGCACCCCATGCCCCGCAGCGCCTCGGCCTGGCCTTCCAGCTCCACGCCTTCGGCCGTCGTGCTCATGCCAAGGCTTTGCGCCATGGCGATGATCGCGTTGACGATGGCATAGTCGTTCTTGTTGCTCAGCATGTTCCGCACGAACGAGATGTCGATCTTGATCTCGTCCGCCGAGAACCGTTTCAGATAGGACAACGACGAATAGCCGGTGCCGAAATCGTCGATCGACAGGCCGAACCCGGCGGCGGCCAGGAAGGTCATGATTTCGACCGCATGTTCGGGGTTGCTCATCATGCTGCTCTCGGTCAGCTCCAGCTCCAGCCACTGCGGAACGCCGCCCGCGGCGTGGACGATTTCCAGCATCCGGCCAAGGATTTCCGGATCTTCGATCTGCTGGACGGAGACATTGATCGACAGGCGACCCGGCAGCTTGAACCCGAGTGTTTGCCATTCCTTGAGTTGGCGACATGACTCTCGCAATACCCAGTCGCCGAGCGGGCCCATCATTCCGCGCTGCTCCGCGACCGGAACGAACACGGCTGGGCTGATCCAACCCAATTCCGGATCGTGCCAGCGCAACAGGGCTTCGGCGCCAACCAGTTTTTTCGTCGTCAGGGAGATTTTTGGCTGGTAGTAGAGCTGCAACTGGTTGGCTTCCATCGCCGGCCCCAGCCGGTGCGCGATGCCCAGGTGCTTCTCCAATTCGGTACTCATCTCGGCCTGGTAGAAGCGGTAGCCGCCGCCCCCCGCCTTGGCGCGGTACATGGCGATATCGGTGTGCTTGATCAGCTCTTCCGAGGTCTTGCCGTCGTCCGGATAGAAGGCGATGCCGATGCTGGTGCCGATCGTATGCGCCACTCCCATCAGCACCAATGGTTCGGACAGCGTCGCCAGCAAGCGGGCGGCGATCAGCGCCGCCGAGCGTTGGTCGGCGCCTTCGGCGATCAGCACGAACTCGTCGCCGCCCAAGCGCGCGAGGGTCTCTTCCTTGCGGGTCACGGTCAGGAAGCGACGCGCAGTTTCGGCGAGCGCGAGATCGCCGATCGCGTGCCCCTTGCTGTCGTTGATTTCCTTGAAGCGGTCCAGGTCCATGAACAGGATGGCGCCACGGTCGCCGCGTCGTTCGGCTGCCGCCAGGGTGTTTTCGAGCCGGTCCAGGAAAAGGGCCCGGTTCGGCAGGCCGGTTAGCGAGTCGTAGAATGCCAGTTGCTCGATTCGCGCGGCCTGGACCTTTTGCATGCTGATGTCGGACATGATGCTGATGCGCTGGGTCATGATCCCGGCGTCGTCGCGAACGTCGGCGATCGACATCTGGATCGGATAGACCTCGCCGTTCTTGCGCCGACTCCAGACTTCCCCTTCCCAGCGTCCGCCCTGCACCAATTGTTCGTTGATCTGCGACCAGAACGCTTCGCCATGGTGGCCGGAATCCAGCAGCTTGGCCGATGTGTTGCCGATCGCCTCGTCGACACGGTAACCGGTCAGATTCTCGAAAGCGCGATTCACCGTCAGGATGCGATCGTCGGGCGACGTAACCATCACGCCCTCGACGTTTGCCTCGAATACCGTCCTCGCCAACCGCTGTGCCTCCTGGTGCCGGGCGCGCTCGATGGCTAGCGCAGCCAATGCGGCCGACCGGGCCAGCAAGTCTTCGTCGGTGTGGTTGGGTGCCCAAGGCTCGACGTGGTAAACCGCAAACGTACCAACGACTCTTCGTTCCGAGGAAAACACCGGCACCGACCAGACCGCTCTCAAGCCTGCCTTGTTGGCCAATTCGCGCCATTTCGGCAGCATGCCTTCGCAGGTCTCGATGTCTTCGACCATCACCGGGGCCCTGTTCAGCGCGGCCATTCCACAAGCCCCCCCGTTCTGGCCAATTTCGATGTTGTCGACCGACTCCGCGAAATAGCCGGGCAAGCTGGGGCTCGCGCCAAGAACGAGGTGAGCGTCATCCGGCGCCATCAGCAGAATGCAGCATTTCGCAGTAACAGCCCATTGCTCCACGAACAGCGCCAGCGCGACCAGGACATCCTTGAGCGCGGTCTCGTTGCTGATGAGCGCCAGCACGTGCGAGTAATGCAATTGCCACTGTTCGGCGTGCTTGCGTTCGGTGATGTCCTGGATGGCTCCGCCGATCTTGATGACCCGCCCATGGACCTGGGTGACGCTGCCAGTGGTTCGGACCCAGACATGACGGCCGCGCGCTGAAACGATCTCGAGCTCGAGGTCGTATGGCGTCCCCTCGCTCTGGGCCAACTGCAATGCGGCCGTCAAGACCTGAACGGATTCGGGCGTGTAGAATTCGATCGCGGAATCGACCGATGGCGAGAATTCGCCCGGGGAAAGATCGTGGATTCGATAGGTCTCATTGGTCCAGAACAGCGTATTCAGCCCGATATCCCATTCCCAGCCACCGACCTGTGCGGCGTATTGGGACGCTTCCAGCAGGTGCTGGGTCTGTTCGAGCGAGCGACTCGCCAGTTCGAGCGAACGCTGTGCCTCGACCATCGCGCTGATGTCTTCGATCTGGGATACGAAATGCTTGGGCCGGCCGTCGACATCCCGAACGAGCGACACCGAAAGCATGACCCAGACGGCGTTGCCATCCTTGCGGAAGTAGCGCTTCTTCATGCGGTAGCTGTCGATCTTCCCAGCCAGCAATACCCCGATATGGGCAAGGTCGCTTTCCAGGTCGTCCGGATGGGTGATGTCCTGGAAAG
>JANYBA010000313.1 GCA_025360985.1 Gammaproteobacteria bacterium
CTCGCGCACCAGCGCGGAAGCGTCGTCGGGGCTGAGGGTGGCGATGTCGTCCCGGTTCGGAATGCGCAGGACGGCGCCGCTCTTGAGCTGGTTGATGTTGCCGTTGTCGAAGGCGTCCGGATTGATCCGCAGCAGGGCCAGCATCACCTGGTTGACCGACAGGCTCGCATCGGGCTTGACCTGGTTGGCGATCGACCAGAGGGTCTTGCCTTGCGCGACCGGACCGTACGATCCGGGCGGCGACGGTGCGACCGGCGCGGGCAGAGTGGGCGCCGGGGCGGGAGCGGCGGCGACCGGCCTCGGCGCGGGCCGCGCAGGCTTGGGAGCGGGAGCGGCAGCTACCGGCTGGGGCGGCGGGGGCGCAGGCTCGGCGGCGGGTTCAGGCATCGGGCTCGACATGACCGGCGCCGGCTCGCTGGCCGCTTCGGTCTGGGCCGGCGCCGCTTGCTCTGGCGCGGGCGCGGGCGCGGGAGCCGGTTCCGGCGCTGGGGCCGTGGCCACGGGGGCAGCCGGCATCGGCTCGGCGGCGATCGCCGGCGCCGACATCGGGTGGACGACAGCTGGCGCGATAAATGGCGGGTCGATCAGGGCGGTGTATTCACGGGTGACATTGCCCTTGCTCCAATCGGCCTCGATCAGGAAGCTCAACACCGGATCATTGAACCGTCCGACGGTCGTGATGCGGATGACCGGTTGGCCGGCGGTGTTCTTGCCGACGCTGAACTGCAGGTTGGCCGACAGCGAATAGGGTCGATCCAGCCCGACCGCGGCGAAAGCTTCCGGGGCCGCCAGGCGGACGTCCAGCTCGTTCACCTCGGCCGGCGAGGCCGAGATGATCGGGATCTCCGCCACCAGGGGCTGGTTGAGGCCGGAGCGGACCTGCATCTGTCCCAAGCCCAGGGCCAGTACCGACGGGGCGGCGAAGGCCATGGCCAGTGCCATGGAAAGCGTGGATAGCCGGGTGTTCACGTGACTGTCTCCCTGATCTTGGGCCGAAGCGCCGCGGCGGGGGCCGCAGCGGGCCTGTTTCCCTATGCTGAATAACCGTTTACGAGCGATTTTTCAACCAAAGCTCAGCCAACTGCACCGCATTCAGGGCGGCGCCTTTACGGATATTGTCCGAAACCACCCACAAGTCCAGCCCCAAGGGGTGGGAAATGTCCTCGCGGATGCGGCCGACGAACACGGCGTCCTTGCCCGAGGCATGGGTGACCGGGGTCGGATAGCCGCCCGGCTTGCGATCGTCGACCACGGTCACGCCGGGCGCCTCTTCCAGCAAGGCGCGCGCCTGCGCGGCGGTGATCTTGGCGCGGGTCTCGATGTGCACGGCTTCGGAGTGGCCGTAGAAAACCGGGACGCGCACGACGGTCGCGTTCACCGCCATCTCCGGCGCCGACAGGATCTTGCGCGTTTCCCAGACCAGCTTCATTTCCTCGCTGGTGTAACCATTGTCGAGGAAGTCGCCGCCGTGCGGGATCACGTTGAAGGCGATCTGGACCGGATAGACCTCGGGACTGGCGTCCTGGAAGTTGAGGATCGCCGCGGTCTGCTTGCCGAGTTCGCGCAGGGCGCGCGCGCCGGTTCCCGATACCGATTGGTAGGTGGCGACATTGATGCGGACGATGCCAACGGCGCGATGGATCGGCGCCAGCGCCACCAGCATCTGCATGGTCGAGCAATTCGGGTTGGCGACGATGCCGCGCGGGATGTCCTGCATCGCCTCCGGGTTGACTTCGGACACTACCAGCGGCACGTCGTCGTCGTAGCGGAAGGCCGAGCTGTTGTCGATGACGATCGCGCCGGCGGCGGCGAACTTCGGCGCGAACTCCTTCGACACCGAACCGCCAGCCGAAAACAGCGCGATATCGACGCCAGCCGGATCGAACGTGGCCAGGTCCTGGATGACGATCTTCTGGTTGCCGAAATCGACGGTGCCGCCGGCGGAACGTTCGCTGGCCAGCGGGATCAATTTCGAAATGGGGAATTTGCGTTCGCGCAACACCGACAACATGACTTCGCCGACGGCGCCGGTGGCGCCCACGACCGCGACAACAACAGGCTTGCTCATGGACTTTCAGGACTCGCTGGGATTTTCGGAAAAACTTCGCCGACATCGCCGCATTGGGCGCGGTGGCGCAGGGCCTGGTCGATCAGCACCAGCGCCATCATGGCTTCGCAGATCGGCGTGGCGCGCAGGCCCACGCAGGGATCGTGGCGGCCGGTGGTGACGACTTCGACCTCGTTGCCGTCGGTGTCGACGGTGCGACCCGGCAGGCGCAGGCTGGAAGTCGGCTTGAACGCGACCGAACAGGTGACGGCCTGGCCGGTGCTGATGCCGCCGAGGATGCCGCCGGCGTTGTTGCCGAGGAAACCGGCGCGGGTGATTTCGTCGCGGTGCTCGCTGCCCTTCTGGACGACGCTGGCGAAGCCGGCGCCGATCTCGACGCCCTTTACCGCGTTGATCGACATCATCGCCGCCGCCAGCTCGGCGTCGAGCTTGCCGTAGACCGGTTCGCCCCAACCCGGCGGGACGTTGTCGGCCACTACATTGATGCGCGCGCCGACCGAATCGCCGGACTTGCGCAGCGCGTCCATGAAAGCCTCGAGTTCGGAAACCTGCGCGGCATCGGGCCAGAAGAACGCATTGCCCTCGACCGCATTCCAGTCGAAGGCGTTGGGAAGGATGTCGGCGATCTGGGCGACATGCCCGCGCACGACGATTGCATATTTTTCGGCGAGCCATTTTTTCGCGACCACTGCCGCCGCCACCCGCATGGTCGTTTCGCGCGCCGAACTGCGGCCGCCGCCACGCGGATCGCGGATGCCGTATTTATGCCAATAGGTGTAATCGGCGTGGCCGGGGCGGAATTGTTCGACGATCTTGTCGTAGTCCTTGCCGCGGGCGTCGGTATTGCGCACCAGCAGGGCGATCGGCGTGCCGGTGGTCCGGCCTTCGTAGACGCCGGAAAGAATCTCGACCTCGTCGGCTTCGTGCCGTTGCGAGGTGTGGCGGGTCTTGCCGGTCGCGCGGCGCGCCAGGTCATGGGTGAAATCGGCGGCGGCGATGGCGATGCCCGGCGGGCAGCCGTCGATCACGCAGCCGATGGCAGGTCCGTGCGACTCGCCGAAGGTGGTGACGCGAAAGAGCTGGCCGAAACTGTTCATCGCCGCGCGTCCGCCAGCAACTGGATCTTCGCGCGGTGCGGCAGCAGGTCTGCGCGGTCGATAGTGAAGATGCCCATCTGGCCGACCTTGAATTCGACCCAGACGAACGGCAGCGCAGGCAGCAGCTTGACCAGCTGGCGCTCGCTTTCGCCGACTTCGCAGACCAGCAGGCCGTGTTCGCTCAAATGGTCGGGGGCATCGCGCAGGATTTCCAGCGCCAGGTCGAGGCCGTCGGCGCCGGCGCGCAGGCCCATCTCCGGCTCGTGCGAATACTCCTGCGGCAGGGCATCGGTCTCGGCGTGCGTCACGTAAGGCGGATTGGTCACGATCAGGTCGTAGACCTCGCCAACCAGGTCGCGAAACAAGTCGGACTTGCGCAAGCGCACATTGGGAGTGTCCAGGCGCGCGACGTTTTCAGCGGCCAGCGCCAGCGCGTCGTCGCTCAGGTCGACCGCGTCCACCTGCCAGTCCGGGTGGTAGTGCGCGGTGGCGATGGCGATGCAGCCGGAGCCGGTGCACATGTCGAGCACGCGCTCGACCGGACGGCCGCCGAGCCAAGGCTCGAAGCCGGATTCGATCAGCTCGGCGATCGGCGAGCGCGGCACCAGGGCGCGCGGATCGGCCCTGAAGCTCAAGCCGGCGAACCAGGCTTCGCCGGTGAGGTAGCAGGCGGGGATCCGCTCGGCGATGCGGCGTTCGAACAAGGCCAACACGCGCTGCTTTTCCTCTGCGACCAGATTGGCCTGGCCGTAGGCCGGGCCGAGGTCGTGCGGCAGGTGCAGCGAGTGCAGGACCAGTTGCGTCGCTTCGTCCAAGGCATTGTCGTAACTGTGGCCGAAGCACAGGCCGGCCGCGCCGAAGCGGCTGGCGCCGTAGCGGATGAAGTCGATGATCGTGTTCAGTTCCCCACTCATCCGTTCAGTATAACGGCCCCGCCGCTATAATCGCCGGATGATTGCCTTCAGAACTCGTGGTTTCGCCAGTCGCGCCACCGTGCTGGTGCTGATCGCCGCCGTTGCCGGTGGGCTTGGCCTGATGCTGGCGCAGCGCTACTTCGCGCCGCCGCCGGCGACGCCCGCGCCGCTCGCGTTGCAAGCCGTCCGCCTGATCGAACCCGCACGCCCGATCGCCGATTTCAAGCTCGTCCGCTCCGACGGCACCGCCTTGACGCTGGCGGGACTGCGCGGTCACTGGACCCTGGTCTTCCTTGGTTTCAGCCATTGCCCGGATGTTTGCCCGACCACGCTCGCCAACCTCGCCAAGGCGCAGAAGCGTTGGGACGCCTTGCCCGAAGCCCGGCGTCCGCGCCTCCTGTTCGTCTCGGTGGATCCGGACCGCGACACGCCAAAGATCATCGGCGACTACGTCCGCTATTTCCATCCGGCGACGATCGCCGCGACCGCGAACGAGCCGGCGCTCGGGCAGTTCGCCCACGAGCTCGGCCTGGTCTACATGAAGGTGCCGCAGGAAAACGGCGACTACGACATGGACCACTCGGCCACTTTGGTCCTGCTCGATCCGCAGGGCCGGCAGGCCGGGCTGGTCCGCCCGCCGCTGGTAGCGGATGCGATCGCCGCCGACCTCGCCCTGCTCGCGGAACGCCGGCCATGAGCCCGGGCGTCGCCCTGCAATACCTGCTTCCGCACCGCTTCTTGTCCCGACTGGCGCTGTGGGCGGCGCAGTGCCGGTGGGGTTGGTGGAAGCGTACCTTCATCGCCGTGGTGATCCGCAAATTCGGCGTGGACATGACCGAGGCCGCCGATCCGGATCCGGCGCACTATCCGAGTTTCAATGCCTTCTTCACCCGCGCGCTCAGGCCGGGCGCGCGCGTCGCCCATGCCGATCCGAAGGCGGTCCTCATGCCCGCCGACGGCCGGATCAGCCAGGTCGGGCGGATTTCATCGGGCCGGATCTTCCAAGCCAAGGGTCATGACTTCAGCGCCGCCGAGTTGCTTGGCGACGAAGCGCTCGCCGCGCCGTTCGCCGACGGCTGGTTCGCAAATGTCTACTTGTCGCCGCGCGATTACCACCGCGTGCACATGCCTTGGTCCGGGACGCTCGTGGAAACCTTGCACGTGCCGGGTCGGCTATTCAGTGTTTCGCCCTGGACCGTGCGCCAGGTTCCGCGCCTGTTCGCCCGCAACGAACGCCTGGTTTGCCACTTCGACACCGACATCGGGCCGATGTGCATGGTCATGGTCGGCGCCTTGCTGGTATCGGGCGTGGAGACGGTCTGGAACGGCGTGAACATTCCCCGCTACGCCGCGCGGCCGCAGCTCCGGGATTTCCGCGGCAAAGGCATACGCATCGAACGCTTCGCCGAGATGGCACGATTCAACTACGGCTCGACGGTGATCCTGCTGCTTCCAAAGCGTGGCGTCGTGCTCGAGGAGTTTGCCAACGAAGCACCGGTGCGGCTGGGGCAGCGGCTCGGT
>JANYBA010000072.1 GCA_025360985.1 Gammaproteobacteria bacterium
TGAAGCGCCCGTTCGCCACCCAGCTGAACCGCGTTTGTGCCGCGAGCAAGGCTTCGATCCGCGCTTGCGTTTCCGGCCGGCAACTGGCGCCGCTGGCGGTGCCGAGGTTGAAATCCGGCAGTCGGCCGTCGAACAGGAAGGGCACGCGCGACCGGATCGAGTGGCCTTCCCACAACAGTACTCGACCATGTTCGGCGCGCAGCCGCGCCAATTCGCCGTGCAGCGCGTCATGGTAGGGCCGCCAGTAACGATCGACGCGTTCGACGATTTCCACCGGCGTTGGTTCCTGACCGGCGAGGTATATCGGCTCGCCGGTGAACTGCACGACCGGGCAGAGTCCCGTGGTGTTCTGGCCGGGATAGAGCGAGACATCGTCGGGAGGGCGATTGAGATCGACCACGTAGCGGGAATGGTTCGGCACCAGCACCGAGGCGCCCATCCCGATGGCGAAATCGTACAGGCGGCTGACGAACCAGTCGGTGTCCGGCGCGCGCCGCGCCGTGGCGGTCATGCGCGCGGCGAGTTCGTCCGGAATAAACGAGCCGTCGTGCGGCAGGCTCACCAACAGTGGCAGCTTGCCACGATGCAGTGAACAGATTTTCATACGACGTCCTATCAGAATCGATCTGCACGGTACGGCGTGGGATCCACAGCGGGCACGCGGCCGCAGATCAGATCGGCGAGCAAATTGCCGGTGCCGGCGCTCATGGTGACACCGAGCATGCCGTGGCCGGTGGCCAGCCACAGGTTCGTCCAACCGGGCGCTTGGCCCAGGATCGGCAGGTCGTCCCAGGTCATCGGCCGCCAGCCGAACCACTCTTCCTGCTTGACCGGCCCGACCGGCTCGCGCAGGTATTCCGCGGCAGCGCGCTCAAGCGCATCGAGCCTTCGCCGGTTGAGCGAATCGTCGTAGCCGGAGAACTCCATCGTGCTGCCCAGTCGGTAGCCGCTGCCCCACGCGGTCACGCAGACACTGCGTTCCTTGAGCACGATCGGCATGCGCGGCGCCAGCGCCGGTCGCGCATAGGTAATCGAATATCCCTTGCCCGGCTGGATCGGAATCTTCAGCCCGAGCTGGCGCAACACGGCTGGCGACCACGGGCCGAACGCCGCGAGCACGTCGCGTCCCCGCCTCGGACCGTCGCTCGTTCGCACACCGTCGAGCCGGCCACCTTGCGCGATGAAGCCGGTGACTGCCGCGCCTTCTTCGATGATGCCGCCCTGAGCGCGGACGATTCGCGCCAGTTCGGCGCAGTACCGATCCGGTCGCAGGTGGGCGTCGCCCGGGAACTCTATCGCGCCGGCCATGCCCGGCAAGAGCGCTGGTTCATCGCGCGCGAGCCTGTCGGCGGCAACGATCTCCGTGGCGATGCCGAATTCCGCCAGCCCCGGCGAATCACGGCAGGCCTGTTCAAATTCCATCGCATCCTTGTAGATATGGCGCACGCCGGTAGGCTCGAACTCGCAATCGAGAGCATGACCCTTGATGAGGCCTTCGATCAGCGTCCGCGACGACTGCAGCAAGGCCGCCTTGGCCAGTCCGGCAGCGCGCCAGTCGCCCAGGTTGCAGCGCCGTGCGAACTGCAGCAACCAATGAGCCAAGGCCGGATCGAGGCGCGGCTTGACGTAGAGCGGCGCGTCCGGCGTGAGCATCCAACGCAGGGCTTTGCGGATCGTGCCGGGCGCGGCCAGGGGCGGCGCGTGGCTCGGCGTGATCGTGCCGCAGTTGCCGTGCGAGGTGGCGGCGCCGACGTTGCCGCGCTCGAGAATGCGGACCGACCGGCCGCCCTGCAGCAAGTAGTGCGCGCAGGCGAGGCCGATGACGCC
The DNA here is from genome assembly GCA_025360985.1 of Gammaproteobacteria bacterium. Classification (GTDB taxonomy): domain Bacteria; phylum Pseudomonadota; class Gammaproteobacteria; order Xanthomonadales; family Xanthomonadaceae; genus Arenimonas. The sequence continues at coordinate 1,828 of JANYBA010000072.1, forward strand.
ACCGCCCAGGATCAGCACATCCGCGTCTTCTTGCATGGCCCTATTGTAGTGGCTGGCGCATGGCCGGCCAGCGCCAATACGTGGCAGCGCGCCACAGCCATTCCATCGGACCATAGTTGAAGCGCGCCAGCCACCAGCGGCTGAGCAGCAATTGCAGGGCGAAAACCATTGCCACGAACAACACCTGCCCGGCGCGGCCGACCTGCCCCCAAAGTCCCAGGCCGTAGTGATAGAACGCCAGCGTTCCGATCACCGACTGCGCCAGGTAGTTGCTCAAGGCCATGCGCCCGGCTGGAGCCAGCCAGCGCTGCAGCCATGGCCCCGCGCGCGTGTTCAACAAGGTCACGACGGTGGCGCCGTAAGCCAGGGCGAGTACCAGGCCGGCCGCCAGGTAGGTGACGACGGTGATCGCCGCGGTCATGCGGAACGGCCCGGACGAAAAACTGGTGCCACCGCGGATGCTGATCGCCATCAGGACAAAACCCAGCGGCAATCCGAAGTTGCGGATGCGGCGAAAACGGTCGGCGTTGGCGCGGATGTCGCGCAGCCAACCGCTGCGGATCACCGCGGCGCCGATCAGGAACACGCCCAGCACGAGCGGCATGAATTCGGGCAGGTCGGACAATTGGTCCCTGGTCTCCAGCACCCGTTGCCGGACGGCATCGGCGTAGCTTCCCTGGCTGTACGCCTGCACGGCCCGTTCGCGCTCCGCGCTTTGTTCGTCGACTCGGCTCGAATGCGCCGACTCGTCGTGCGAATCGAAGACAGTCCCGGCCTGCATCGACCCCAGCGCGCCGAACGCCAACAGGAGCACCAGGGCCAGCCCGTACAGCGAGGCTCCCCAGGCCGCCAGTCGGCCCGCCGACATCGGCGCCGGCCGCGAATGCCAGCCCATCAACAGATGCGACCGGCGCGCCTGCCGGGCGAGCAGCAGGACGAACGCGGCGAGAGCGTAGCTGACCAGGATGTCGCCCGACCAGATCAGCACGGCGTGGATCAACCCGATGGCAAGCAATGCCACCGTCCGCCGCAGGTAGACCGGCAGGAAAGCGCGCCCGGCACGCTCCGCGCGCTCGATCATCACGGCGAATCCCATGCCGAACAGCAGCGAGAACAGGGTCCAGAACTTGCTCTGCACGAAGAAATACACCAGCGCGTCGGCCGCGTAATCCAGGCCATGCATGGTCGCGTCGATGCCGTCGCCATTGATGTCCTGGATCGGGCGGGTGAAGAACTCGACGTTCATCAGGAAGATGCCGAGCAGGGCAAATCCGCGGATCACGTCCATGGCATGGATGCGCTCGCCACCGGCGATGGGCGCCAACGGATTGGCAGCGGCGGCGTTCATTCAGCTACCCACCAATCCCAGCAATCGGGCGCGATCAACGGCGTGCTTCCTGGATCCGGTCGAAAGCTTCAGGAAGACGTTCTTGAGGTGCCACTTCACCGTTTCGTCGCTGATCTCCATGACCCGCGCGATCGACTTGTTGGACATGCCCTGGTCCAGGAGCTGGAGTACCTGGGCTTCTTTTGGCGTGAGCGGGCCGCTTCGCATCAGCGCGGGACGATCCACGGGCGAGGCCGGCGATGCATGCTGCGACTCATCCACGGCCTTGGCCGCGGCGCGCATTTGCGTCGTTGCTGGCGCAACCATGCCGTCGGCCATCTGCACCGCCGAAGGGTGGGTATCGGCCAGCAACCGGGTGCAGCCGCCGATATTGGCCAGGCTCGTCGCTTCGGCCAGCAATGCGGCAGCCTCGCCAGCATTCCGTTTCCGCGCCATCACCGCCTTCAAGACCGTGATCGCCAGCTGGTCGCGCTTGCGATTGAGTTGGCTGGCGAACTCGGAGGCGATGGCGAGGTGGCGCTCGGCTGCCTCGTGGTCCTTGCGCGCCATCGCGTCATAGGTCCTGGCGATCGCCGCGGCAAGCCGGTATTGCGGCATGTACGGCCGGAACTCCTGCTTCTCGAATTCCACTTCCAGTTCATCGAGGCGCTTGAGCAGCCGGCCGGCGGTCTCATTGCGCGAGCGCAGGGCATGTACCCGCACCTGTTCCGCAAGGCTGTACAAGGCCAGCCTCGGCAGGCGCCGACGTTCGGCCAAGGCGCCGAGGCTCAGCAGAAAATTCAATCCGTGGCGCTCGTCGCCCTGGATGAAGGCGATGTTGGCCAGGGTCCGGTAGGCGACCAGGATGGTGTCCGGGAAGCCCGTTCGTTCGATCACGTCCAGCCGATTGGCGAGCACCGCCTGCGCCGCGGCGGGCTGGTCGCGTTCGAGCAGGGCAGCGGCGAGCACCGCGGCGTGCAAGCAGGCGACCATGCTGCGGCGACCGCCCAGGCGTTCTTCCTCGTTCAATGCCGGCCGGACGATTTCCTCGGCCTGGA
>JANYBA010000349.1 GCA_025360985.1 Gammaproteobacteria bacterium
GTGCTCGGCGCCGATGAACGTCCGGTAGTTGTAGAGCAACTGGCGCAGGCGTGCCACCAGCTTGGGCTGGACCGTGCAGACGGAAATCAGCTTGCCTTCGTCGGTGCGGGCGATGCACACCGATTGCTTCACGCGCTGGGCCGCCATGGCCGCGCTGGGCAGCGCTTTTTCGGAAACCCAGAAGTTGATGATTTCCTGTTCGAGTTCGGGCGTCAGCTTCTTCCAGACGACTTCGATCTTGTGTGCCACGGTTACCTCGGTTGCGAGCGGGGGAAGGGAATTCCGGACCGAAATCCTAGCATCATTGCCCTGGAGCCGGTCCGGCGTCGGCGGCGCCCAGGAACGCGCGCAGCAGCGCGCCGATCTTCGCCGGCTGTTCCATGTGCAGGTGGTGGCTGCCCGCGACGGACTCGACCCGACCGTCGCGCAATCGCGCGGCCCGGGCATCGCGCAGGCCGGCGGTGAAGTAGGGCGGCGCCGGGTCGGCGGCGATGACCAGGGTCGGCGCCTGGATGGCCTCCACCCAACTGAGGACGAAATCCTCGTGCGTGCGCACGTGCGTCGGCAGGGTCAGGCGCGGGTCGCTGCGCCAGACGTAGCCGCCGTCGACCGGGCGCAGGTTGCGCGTGACGATCAGCCGCGCCGCGTCGCGACTCATGGCCGAAACCGCCAGGCGCGCGGCCACCGCCGAATCGAGGTCGGCGATCACGCGCGGCGTTCGTCCGGGGTTGAGCGCGCGGCGCGCCGCGACGGCCTGGCGCAGGCGCGTCCCGGCCTCGTCGGCGACGCCGGACAAGGGGCCGAGGGCCTCGATCAACGCCAGCTTGCGCACCCGTTCCGGCGCGCCAGCCGCGACGACGCTGGCGATGGCGCCGCCCATCGAATGGCCCAGCAACAGCGCGTCGCGCCAGTCCAGCGCGTCGAGGACATCGAGGACATCGTGGATCCAGTCGACGAACACGTAGTCGTAGCCGGGCAGACGGTGCGCGCTGGCGCCGTGCCCGGGCAGGTCAAGCGCGACCAGGTCGTAGCCGGCGAGTTCGGGCATCAGCGGCACGAAGCTGGCGGCGTTGTCGAGCCAGCCGTGCAGGGCCAGCAACGGCGGCCCGGCGGGATCGCCGCTGCGCAGGCCGGCGATCGGTCCGCGCGCGGTATCCAGGGTGATTTCGCGCATCAGGGCGGCCAGCCTTGCAGGTGCCGGCGGGCGAGCATGGCCAATGCAATCGCGTGGCGCGAGGTTGCGTTGAGCGCCGGGATGTAACGCAACTCGCCGCCATGCGACTGGAAGGCGGCGGCATTTTCGTCGGCGATTTCCAGCAAGGTTTCCAGGCAATCGACGGCGAATCCGGGGCAGATCACGTCGACCTTGCGCACGCCCTCGGCAGCCAGCGCCGCCAGCGCGGCATCGGTGGCCGGCGAGAGCCAGGGCTCGCGCCCGAAGCGCGACTGGTAACTCAATCGCCACTGGTCGTCGCGCAAGTCCAGGCGCCGCGCCAATGCCGCCGCGCTGGCCTGGCATTGCCGCGGGTACGGATCGCCGGCGCGGGCGAAGCGCTCAGGCAGGCCATGGAAGGACATCAGCAGCTGCTCGCCGCGGCCGTGCAAGTCCCAGTGCGCCAGCACGCTGGCCTGGAGCGCGTCCAGCCAGCCGTCGTCCAAGTGGTAGTCGTTGACCAGTCGCAACTCGGGCAAGCAGCGCCAGCCCGACAACTCCGCCATCACCGCGTCGTGTACCGAGGCCACGGTGCTGGCCGAGTACTGCGGGTACAAGGGCAGCACGAGCAGGCGCGCCATGCCGGCCGCCGACAACTCGCGCAGCACGTCGGCGATTGCCGGTTCGCCGTAACGCATCGCCAGGCGCACGTCGAATTCCGGCAGCTGCGCCTGCACCGTCGCGGCGAGCTCGCGGCTGTGCGCCAACAGGGGCGAACCCTGCGCTGTCCAGATGCTCGCGTAGCTGCGCGCCAACTTGCGCGCGCGCAAGGGCAGGATCGCGCCGTGCAGCAGGGGACACCAAAGCCAGCGGCTCAGGTCGACGACCCGATAGTCGTGCAGGAATTCGCCCAGGTAGCGCCGGATCGCCGCCGGCGTGGGCGCGTCGGGCGTGCCGAGATTGACCAACAGCAGGGCGGTCCGGGAGGGCGATCCGGACGGACCGTCGCGAAAACGCACGGGCATGGGAACTGTTCCGGGGCAGGTGACTCAATCTATCATTCCCGGCAACGGCGCTGGCTCATGGCCGATTCATGCGTCCGGCCCTACCGTGAACCGGAACCTCTCTGGAGAACAGCAATGACCCGTTTCCTGACCGTGCTGGCAGCCACGCTGCTCACCGCCACCGCCATTCCCGCCAATGCCGGCCAGGTCCAGGACGAGCGCGCCGAAAACGCCAGCCGCGTGCTGACCGAGATCCTGCGCATCCCGGAAGAGTCGATCCCCACGCGCATGCTGGAGAGCGCGCAGGCGATCGCCGTCATTCCGAACGTGGTCAAGGTCGGATTCGTCGCCGGCGGCCGTCGCGGTCGCGGCCTGATCGCGATCCGCGGCAGCGATGGCGCCTGGTCGCGCGCGGCTTTCATCACCCTGACCGGCGGCAGCATCGGCTTCCAGGCCGGCGTGCAGTCGGCCGACGTGATCCTGGTGTTCCGCAGCGCCCGCGGCGTCGATTCCATCGTCAAAGGCAAATTCACCTTGGGTGGCGACGCCAGCGTCGCCGCCGGCCCGGTCGGACGCAGCGCCCAGGCCAGCACCGACGAACAGTTCAAGGCCGAGATCTACAGCTATTCGCGCGCCCGCGGCCTGTTCGCCGGCGTTGCCCTCGACGGCACGCGGCTGGCGATCGACAACCAATCCAACGAAATGGCCTACGGCGCCGGCACCACGCCGCGGGCGATCTTCGAAGGCCGCGCCGGCAATGGTTCGGACGCGCTGGTGGCGTTTCGCGACCGCATCGAGGAAGCGACCTTGAAGCAGCCCGATCCGGTCAAGTAATGCCGGCGAAATAACGCCGGCGCGGCGGCGCTGCGCTATCATTTCCAACTCGTCCGCACCGCTCTGGAACCATCATGGGTAGCTTCAGCCTCATCCATTGGATCATCTTGCTGGTGGTCGTCCTGCTGATCTTCGGCACCAAGAAACTCCCGAGCATCGGCAAGGACTTGGGCGACGCCGTGCGCGGCTTCAAGAAGGGCCTGCATGGCGACGACGGCCCGCCGGCCGAGGCCAAGAAACTCGACGGCGCCGCCGACGACCAGAACGACAAGACGCCCGGGGCCTAAGCCCGGACCTGCGCCATGTTCGACGTTGGCTTCAGCGAGATGCTGGTGATCGCCGTCGTCGCCTTGATCGTGCTCGGTCCCGAACGCCTGCCCAAGGCGGCGCGCCTGGCCGGCCTGTGGGTGCGCAAGGCGCGGGCGCAGTGGTATTCGGTCAAGGCCGAACTGGAAGCGGAGCTGGCCAACGAACAGCTTCGGCGCGAGCTGCAAGCGCCGCTCGACGAAGTCAAGCAAGCGCTGGACGAGGGCGCCGCCTCGGTTGACGGCCTGATGCGCGAGCAGGCGCCAACGGCGCCGAACGGCACGACCAAGCCCGACGACACCACGCCGTGAGCAGCGACGACGACCTGTTGCCGAGCAGCCTGATCGGTCACCTGCTTGAATTGCGCGCGCGCCTTTTGCGCGCGGTGGTCGTGTTGCTGTTGGCGTTCTTCGCGCTGCTTCCGTTCGCCAACCGCCTGTATTCCTGGCTCGCCAAGCCGCTCCTGTCGGCGCTGCCCGCGGGCGCGCACCTGGTGGCGATCGAGGTCGCCTCGCCGTTCTTCACGCCGGTCAAGCTGGCGTTTTTCGCCGCCTTGATGCTGGCCATGCCCTATCTGCTCTACCAGGCCTGGGCGTTTGTGGCGCCGGGCCTGTACCGGCACGAGAAACGCATGGCGCGCCCGCTGCTCGCGGCGGCGGTGGCGTTGTTCTACCTCGGCTGCGCCTTCGCCTATTTCCTGGTGCTGCCGATGGCGTTCGCGTTCCTGAACCGGGTGACCCCGGTGGGCGTGACCATGATGACCGACATCAGCCACTACCTGGATTTCGTGCTGGTGATGTTCGTCGCCTTCGGCGCCAGTTTCGAAGTGCCGGTGGCAGTGGTGATCCTGGTGCTGCTCGGCCTGGTGACGCCGGCGCAACTGGTGCAGGCGCGCGGCTACGTGATTGTCGGAATCTTCGTCGTCGCCGCGGTGCTCACTCCGCCGGATGCGATCTCGCAGCTCATGCTGGCGATCCCGATGATGGTGCTCTATGAGCTTGGGCTGGTCGCGGCTCGGCTGGTGGCCAGGCCCAAGGCCGCGGCAGCGCCTTGATGGCCGCGGCGCCGCTGCCAGGAACGCCGGCCGGATTCTGGCGGCGCAGCGAAGCCTGGTGCCTGGATTGGCTGCTGCTGGCGCCGGTGCTCTGGCTGGTGGTCGGGTCGCGCCTGGCCGCCGCCGCCGCGCAATTCGCGGCCCTGCGCGGGCAACTGGAAGACTGGATGTATGCGCAGTCGATGCCGGCCGATTCGGCCATCGACCTGTGGCTGCAGCTGAGCGGCAGCGTCCTCACCGACAGCGCGCTGCAAGCCAGCGTGGCACAGGCGACGCGGGCCATTTGCGCCGACATTGCCTGGGCGCTGGCGATCGCGGCCGTCGTGGCCTCGGTGTATTTCATCGGCTTCGAAGCCAGTCGCTGGCAGGCCACGCCCGGCAAGCGCGCGTTCGGCCTGCGCGTGCTGGCGATGGACGGGAGTTCGCTGTCGCTGGCGCGCGCGGCGGGGCGCCATTTCGCCGGATCGCTCAGTTGGCTGACCTTGAATATTGGCCACGCGCTGGCGTTGTTCCGTCGCGACGGCCGCGCCTTGCACGACTTGATCGCCGGCACCGTGGTGATCAGGCGTGGAGCATGACCTCGGGCGGTCCGCGCGCCGGCTCGTCGCCGAGAAGGGAGCGCCACGCGAGGTACATGGTCGCGAACATCCAGGAGTACATGGCCCAGACCAGCAGCAGGTAAAACAGGATGACCGCCAGGGCCGACAGCCAGGGGCTGAGCAGTCCAACCAGGAACACCAGCAAGGCGATGGACAAGCCGGCGATGATCGCCGCCACCAACAAGCAAACCAGTCCCACGAGGACGAACAGCGCGATGGCCAGCAGGTTCGACCGCCAGGCGGCAAACGCGCGGCCGAGGGCGTCGCCAAGACCACGCTCGCCGATGGCAATGTCGGCGAAAGCCAGCGCAAACGGTATTTGCACCACGTAGCAAATGTAGATCACCACCAGTTCGGTGAGGAACAGCCGCCCGATGGCGCCGGCGCCGCCCGCGGTCAGCATCGCCGCGACATCCATCGTCTTGCCGCCGAACAGGAGCGCGAACACGCCGGCGCCGATCGCGCAGCTGACAAGGAAGGTAAGCGCGCTGCAACCCACCAGCCGCAGCCACAGCCCGCCGCGCCGGAACGGCACGAAGAATTCGCCGAAGCGTGCCTGGCCGGCATCGAGATCGCGACACAGGCGCAGCCAGCCGCCGGCCAGTGGCGGCATCAGCAACAGGATCATCGGCAATACCAGCGCGTAGATTTTCAGAAGCACGGAGATATCCGGAGTCGCGCCCGGCGTCGTGGGGAAAACGCTACCGCCGACGCCCAGTAAAGCCAGCACCATCAGCAGCCCGATCGCCAAGAGGGAGCCGATGGTGACAAGGGTGGCCAGTGCCAGCGGTCCCGGATGACGTCCGACCATCTGGGCGCCTTCCACCATCCAGGCGAGCATGTCGGCGAGCGAGGTTTTCCGTGCATTCATGGCAGGCGCTTGGGAGGGTTTCGCGTGGGGACTTATACTATGCACCCTGCGTCCCCCGGACTTCCAGCATGGCTGCGCCGACTTTCCAGGAACTGATCCTACGGCTCAACCAGTACTGGGCCGGGCAGGGCTGCGTGCTGATCCAGCCGCTGGATCTCGAAGTCGGCGCCGGCACCTTTCATCCCGCGACTTTCCTGCGCGCGCTCGGGCCGGAACCCTGGAACGCCGCCTACGTGCAACCTTGCCGGCGCCCGACCGACGGCCGCTACGGCGAGAATCCCAATCGCCTGCAGCGTTACTACCAATACCAGGTGGTGATGAAGCCCAATCCCGACAACATCCTCGATCTGTACCTGGACTCACTCAAGGCGCTCGGCGTGGATCCGCTGGTGCACGACTTGCGCTTCGTCGAGGACAACTGGGAATCGCCGACGCTCGGCGCCTGGGGCCTGGGTTGGGAAGTGTGGTTGAACGGCATGGAAGTCACCCAGTTCACCTA
>JANYBA010000363.1 GCA_025360985.1 Gammaproteobacteria bacterium
CGGTGCCGGGCGTGATCGCCGGAAGCGTGCTCAGTTTTGCCCGCGGCCTCGGCGAATTCGGCGCGACCATGGCCTTCGTCGGCAACATCCCGGGCGAAACCCGCACCTTGCCGTTGGCGATCTACAGCTTCACGCACGTGCCCGATGGTGAATCCGGCGCCATGCGCCTGACCCTGCTGTCGATCGCGCTGGCGGTCGTCGCGTTGCTGCTCAGCCACTGGATCAGTCGCCGGGCCGAGCGCCAACTCGGTTTCGCCGACCATCGGGCCCACCATGCTGAGCTTTGACCTGCGCGTCGCCCGCGGCGAGTTCGAACTGCGGGCGCGCGCGCGCTTGCACGGTGGCGCCACCGGCATTTGCGGGCCCTCCGGTTGCGGAAAAAGCACCTTGCTCGCCTTGTTGGCGGGATTGTTGCGCCCGAACTTCGGCGTGCTCAAGCTCGAGGACGAAGTATTGGTGGATACCGAGCGTCGCATCTTCGTGCCGGCCTGGCAGCGCCACATCGGCTTGGTCTTCCAGGACGGCCAACTGTTTCCGCATCTCAACGTCCGGCGCAACCTGCTCTACGGCTACGACCGCCTCGCCGCCGGCGATCGTCACTTCACCCTGGAATCGGTGCTGGAACTGCTCGAGATCGGCCCGCTGCTCGAACGTCGCCCGGCCCTGCTGTCGGGCGGCGAGCGCCAGCGCGTCGCCCTGGGCCGTGCCCTGCTCTATTCGCCACGGTTGTTGCTGCTCGACGAGCCGCTGTCGTCGCTCGACGATCGCCTCAAGCAGCAGATCCTGCCGTTCCTCAAGCGGGTCCGCGACGAAACCCGCATTCCCATGATTTATGTCACCCACTCCCGTGCTGAAGTTGATTTCCTCGCCGATCGGATCCTCTCGATGGAGCAAGGCGAACTGCAGGTCGCCGCGCAGGCGGGCAGCTAGGCAGAAATCGCAAGAATCACGCTCGACGCATCGAAGATCGCGACGGCGTGTTTGCCTTCTGCAAGTTTCATCGCCTTTGCCGACGTGTTGGTGACGACCGCGGCCATGGAATTGCCGCCGACCAGCGCGATCACCACTTCGGTGTTCACTGCGCCCGGGACGATCCGGGAGATCGTTCCGGCCAGCTGGTTGCGCGCCGACAATTTCATGGCGCCGGCGCCGGGAAGCCCGACCATCACGCTCGATGCCTTGACCAGGGCCACGGCGTCGCTGCCCTCGCGAAGGGCGAGCTGCTGCGTGCTCATGCGCGTCAACGTCGCCACGATCTTTTCGCCGCCGGACAATTGCAGTTCCACTTCGTCGTTGACGGCGCCGGGCACGATCCTGGTGACCTTCCCGCCAAACTGGTTCCTGGCGCTGGTGATCATGCTCAACCTCCCGAGCAGTTTCAGGTCCTGCGGCACGGTGGCGATGCTGGCATTGAGTCGTTCGACGAAGCGCGCGTGCTCGGCCTCGACTTCCCGGAACGTCGCCAGCAACTGTTCGCCGCGGGTGGTCAGGCGCGCCCCGCCGCCGCCCCGGCCGCCGACCGTTCGGACCACCAGGGGTGTCTCGGCCAGGTTGTTCATGGCCTCGACCGCGTCCCAGGCGGCCTTGTAACTGAGCCCCACGCGCTTGGCCGCCGCCGTGATCGACGGGAGCTCGCCGATCGCCGCCAGCAATTCCATCCAGCGCTTGCCGCTGAAGGCGCCGCGCCGGGTCTCGACGGTCAGCGCGCTCTGGATCCGGATCGGAGTTCGGGCCATGGACCCAAGTATAGGACCGGGCCGCGCATCCATTCGCCCCCGACTGGCCTCAAGGGCATGGGGGCGCCATGATGCGTCCGAAGCGACCGCGGGGGCGGAACAAAATGGAACTCACACCAGCCTGGAACGAAGACCTGATCGCCGCCCGCCGCGGCGAACCGGCCGCGCTCGAGCGCGTGCTCAAGCGCTCGCGCCAGGACTTGCGCCGCTACGCCGAGTACCACTGCCCGGTCAACGACGTCGAGGACGCGGTGCAGGAGTCGCTGTTCACGGTTTCCCGCAAGCTCATGGACCTGCGCCAGCTGGAGAGTTTCGCGTCCTGGCTGTTCCGCATCGTCAAGCGCGAATGCAACCGTTACAAGCGTGCCAAGCGCATGTTGCTGCAGGTGCCGATCACCGAGGACATCGAAGGCCCGCATTACCCGGAGAGCAAGGGCCTGGCCCGCGACGTCGCCGCCGCGCTGGAATCGCTGCCGGCGCACTACCGCGAGATCATCCTGTTGCGCGACCTCGAAGGCCTGACCATCGAGGAGATATCCAACCAGTTGGCCCTGACCAAGCTGGCGACGAAAGCCCGGCTGCACCGTGCCCGCGCCCTGGCGCGCGAATACCTGATGGCCTGAGGCACGCAGCTGATATCCTGAGCGGATGGATGAATCCGACGCCAAGCCACGCATCGCCGACCGATTTCGCGGGTACCTGCCGGTCGTGGTGGACGTCGAGACCGGCGGTTTCGATTGCCTGCGCCATGCGCTGCTGGAGATCGCCGCCGTGCCGATCCTGATGGACGACGACGGCGTGTTCCGGCCCGGCGAAACCGTCTCGACCCACGTCGTGCCGTTTCCCGGCTCCGAGATCGACCCGAAGTCGCTCGAAATCACCGGCATCGACATCGGCCATCCCTTCAACGATGCCAAGCCGGAGCGCGCGGCGCTCGACTACGTTTTCCACGCCGTGCGACTGGCCGTGCGCGCCGCCGGCTGCCAGCGCGCGATCCTGGTCGGGCACAACGCCCACTTCGACCTCGGCTTCCTCAACGCGGCGGTGGCGCGGGTCGGGCACAAACGCAATCCCTTCCATCCCTTCAGCGTGTTCGATACCGTCACGCTCGGTGGCCTCGCCTACGGCCAGACCGTGCTCAGCCGCGCCGCGCAAGCCGCCGGCATCGGCTGGGACGGCGACGAGGCGCATTCGGCGGTATACGATACCGAACGCACGGCGCAGCTGTTTTGCCTGGTCCTGAACCGGTGGCGCGAAGCCACCGCCTGATTACCCCCGGAGGCAGTGATGATCTACGACAGTATCCTCGGCACCATTGGTCGGACACCGATCGTCCGCATCAACCGGCTCGCCCCGCCCGGCGTGACCATGTACGTCAAGTGCGAATTCTTCAACCCGATGTCGTCGGTGAAGGACCGCCTCGCGCTCGCCATCATCCTCGACGCCGAGGCGAGTGGCGCGCTCAAGCCGGGCCAGATGGTGGTCGAGGCGACCTCGGGCAATACCGGCATCGCCCTGGCCATGGTCTGCGCCGCGCGCGGCTATCCGTTTGTCGCCATCATGGCCGATTCGTTCTCGATCGAACGACGCAAGCTGATGCGCGCGCTCGGCGCCAAGGTGCTGCTGTCGCCGGCCGCCGAGCGCGCCACCGGCATGCTCAAGCGCGCCGAGGAATTCGCCGCGAGGCACGGCGCTTTTTACGCCCAGCAATTCGACAACCTCGCCAACCCGGCTTTCCACCGCAACACCACCGGTCCGGAAATCCTGCAGGATTTCGCCGGCCAGCGGCTGGACTGGTGGGTTACCGGCTGGGGCACCGGCGGCACGCTTACTGGCGCCGGGCAGATGCTCAAGCTGGCGCGTCCGGACACCAAGATCGTCACTTGCGAACCGGCGGTCGCGGCGATGCTGGCCGGCAAGGACTGGACGCCGCACAAGATCCAGGGCTGGACGCCGAACCTGGTGCCCTCGGTGCTCGACCGCGAGGTCTACGACCAAAACCTGCCGATTGCCGACGAACTCGCCCGCGACACGGCGCGCGCGCTGGCGCAGCAGGAAGGCATCTTCTGCGGCATTTCCTCCGGCGCCACTTTCGCAGCCGCATTGCAGGTCGCCAAAGAAATGGCCAAGCCTGGCGACGTGATCCTGGCGATGCTGCCCGATACCGGCGAACGCTATCTTTCGACCTTCCTGTTCGAGGGCGTCAACGAAGGATCGGATGACGCCTGGCTGGCGGAACTCGAGGCGAGCAAGGCCTGATGGTGGTCACTGCCGAGGTGCCGTAGCCCGCGACACGAAGCCCGGCGGTACCTTCGGTCG
>JANYBA010000368.1 GCA_025360985.1 Gammaproteobacteria bacterium
GGACCGAAGCGGCCGATCGCGACGGTGAGTTCCTTGCCATCCATCGGGCCGAGCTGGCGCGGCAGGGTGAACAGCTTCTGCGCCTCCTCCAGCGTGATGGTGAAGATGCTCTGGCCCGGGCGCAACGAGGCGAAAGTGGGCTTCTCCTCGTCGTCCACCGTGCCGATCTGCACCATCGGGCCGTAGCGGCCGATGCGCGCGACCACGGGCTTGCCGCTGGCCGGGTCCGGGCCGAGCACGCGCGCGGTCTCCTCGCCACGGTCGCGGGCCGATTCCTCGTCCACCATCTTCTTGAACGGGCCCCAGAAACGCTCGAGCAGCGGCGTCCAGTCCTCCTCGCCGCGCGACACTGCGTCGAGCTCGTCCTCGAGCCGGGCGGTGAAATCGTAGTCCACGTATTGCGCGAAACGCCCGGCCAGGAACTTGGCCACCGCGCGGCCGACGTCGGTCGGCTTGAAGCGGCGGTTGTCCAGCGACACATAGTCGCGGAACAGCAGCACCTGGATGATGCTGGCATAGGTCGACGGCCGGCCGATGCCGTATTCCTCGAGCGTCTTCACCAGCGAGGCCTCGGAGAAGCGCGGCGGCGGCTCGGTGAAGTGCTGGTCGGTGTGGATGGAGTTGAGCGGCACGTTCTGGCCCAGCTTCATCAGCGGCAGCTTGCGGCCCTCGTCCTCGTCCTCGGTGGTCTTCGCATCCTTGCCTTCCTCGTACACCGCCAGGAAGCCGGGGTCGATGATCGTGGTGCCGCTCGCGCGGAAGGAGTGCTGGCTGCCGGCGGCCAGCTCGACGCTGACCGTGTTCATCGTCGCCGGCACCATCTGCGAGGCGACTGCGCGCTTCCCCACCAGCTCGTAGAGGCGGCGCTCGTCGTCGCCCAGGTACTTGGCGACGCTCGCCGGGGTCCGCAGCGCGGAGGTCGGGCGGATCGCCTCGTGCGCTTCCTGCGCGTTCTTGGACTTGGTCTTGTAGACGTTGGGCTTGTCCGGCACCGCGCCGGTGCCGAAGTCGCGCGCGATCACGTCGCGCAGCTCGGCCAGCGCCTCGTCGGAGATATGCGTGGAGTCGGTACGCATGTAGCTGATCAGGCCGATCGTGCCTTCCTCGCCCAGCGCGAAGCCCTCGTACAGCTTCTGCGCCACGCGCATGGTGCGGCTGGTGGTGAAGCCGAGCTTGCGCGCGGCCTCCTGCTGCAGCGTGGAGGTGATGAAGGGCGGCGAAGGCCGGCGCTTGCGCTCCTTGCTGGTGACGTCGGTGACGTGCAGCGCGTCGCCAGCCGCCGCGATCACCCGCTCGCGCGCGGCCTGCGCGGACTTGGAATCGGTGACGGTGAACTGCTCGAACTTGGCGCCGTCGAGCTTCACCAGGCGCGCGGTGAAGGCCTGCTGCGGATGCGCGAGCTCGGCCTCCATCGACCAGTACTCGCGCGGGACGAAGGCTTCGATCTCCTCCTCGCGCTCGACGATCATGCGCAGCGCCGGCGACTGCACGCGGCCGGCGGACAGGCCGCGCTGCACCTTGCGCCACAGCACCGGCGACAGGTTGAAGCCGACCAGGTAGTCCAGCGCGCGCCGTGCCTGCTGCGCGTCCACCAGGTCGCCGGCGATCTTGCGCGGATGCTCGACCGCCTCGCGGATCGCCCGCGGCGTGATCTCGGTGAACACCACCCGGTGCAGGGGCTTGTCCTTGAGCAGGCCGCGCTCCCTGAGGATCTCGGCGATGTGCCAGGAGATCGCCTCGCCTTCGCGGTCCGGGTCGGTGGCGAGGTACAGGGCGTCGGCCGACTTGGCCGCCTTGGCGATGGCCTCGACGTGGCGTTCGTTCTTTTCGATCAGCTCGTAACGCATGGCGAAACCACGCGCCGGGTCGACCGCCCCTTCCTTGGGCACCAGGTCGCGGACATGGCCGTACGAGGCCAGGACGGCGAAGTCCTTGCCCAGGTACTTGTTGATCGTCTTGGCCTTGGCGGGCGATTCGACGATGAGGAGGTTCTTGGCCATCGGCTACTGTTTGCCTCGGTGTCGGGCGGCCCGGTAGGAGCCGCCCAGAAGGCAAGGCCCGCGAAACCGCGGGCCCTGCCTTTTTTATTAGGTGGCCCCAATGGCCGGCGCTGTCAAGCCGGGCCGGCCGGATGGGTCAGTGGACCGGCTCGGGTTCGTCGCCAAAAATCTGGGTTTCCATCCAGGCGAAGGCCGCTTCGGCCCCCGGCTGGTTGAACAGGGACATCAGCACGACCCACTTGAGGTCGTCGAGGTCGACCTCGTCCTGGTCCAGGGCCATGGCCCGGTCCAGCACCAGTTCGCGCTGGTCGGCGTCGAGCACGCCGTGCTGCTCGAGCAGGAGCAGGAAGCCGCGGCACTCGGTGTCCAGGCGGTCGCTCTCGGCTTCGACGTAGACCCGCACCGGGCCGCCAACGCGCGGTTCGGCCACGTTCGGCCGTTGCTGGGCGAGCTCGTCCAGCCAGTCGAAGGCTTTGTTGATTTCGGTGGGGCTGAATCCGGCCTGGATCAAGCCGTTCTGGAGGGAGTCGCGATCCCGGACGGCATCGGGGTCGTCGTAGAAGTAGTGTTCGAACAGGTAGAGGAGGACGTCGAGTATGCTTTCTTCTTTCATCACCCTGTCACTTGGGCCGGAACCTGGCACCCCGAAATCAGCTACATGCGGCGGGCGTAACGGCCATGATCGACGACGACGCGCCCGTCCAACTCCATGGCCAGCAGCATGGACGACAGCACCGCGACCGTCAATCCCGAACGCTCCGCCAGTCGGTCGACGTTCGCCGGATCGTGATCGAGCGCACTCCATAGCTGGCGCGCCTCCGGATCTTCGGGCTCGTCCGCCGACGCGTGCGCGGCGCCGGGTACCGACACCAGCAAGCGACCGCGCAGTGCATCGGCCAAGCCGGCCGCCACCGGCGCCAGGCCCGCGATCACCTCCTCCGGACTTTCGACCAGTCCGGCGCCATCGCGGATCAGGCGATGGCAGCCTCGCGCCGCCGGGTTGAGGATGGAGCCGGGCAAGGCATAGACCTCACGGCCGGCGTCGGCCGCCATGCGCGCGGTGATCAGCGCGCCGGAGCGCCGCGCCGCTTCGATGACGACGGTGCCCAGCGACAAGCCGGCGATTACCCGATTCCGGCGCGGGAAGTGTTCGCGTCGCGCGCGCGTGCCGGGCGGGAACTCCGACACCACGGCGCCGTTGTCGGCGATCCGCTGCAACAAGTCGACGTTGCAGGAAGGAAAGCAACCATCCGGGCCAGTGCCGACCACGGCGATGGTGCGGCCGACTTCCATGGCACCCAGGTGGGCGGCGGTGTCGACGCCTTCGGCCAGGCCGCTGGTCACGGCCAGGCCGGCACGGGTGAAAGCCTGGGCAAAGCGCCGCGCATGCTCGCGGCCGCCGGCGCTGGGAAGGCGCGTGCCGACCACGGCCACCTGCGGGTGCCAGAGCAGGTCCGGGTCGCCATCCACGAACAGGGCAGCCGGGGCATTGGCGAGCCGCCGCAGCAAGGCCGGGTAGTCACCGTCGTGCCAGCCGATCAGGTGATGGCGGGGATGGTCGAGCCAGGCAAGGTCGCCGGCGGGCAGTCGCGCCCGTTGCAGCTCGGCGACGGCGTCGTCGCCCAGGCCGCATTCGCGCCAGGCGCGTGGGCCGGCGGCGAGTGCTTCGACGGGGCAAGCGCTGCGCTCGAGCAAGATCCGCAACGCCGACGGCGAAGCGATGCTGCGAACGAGGAGGAGCAGGGCGCGGGCCGGTTCCATGGCCCCAATAGCATCGCGGCGCCCGGAGGCGCCGCGATGTCAGGAAATATCACTCGGTGGCGTCAGGATTCTTGAGCAGGTCGCCGACCACCGTCGGCCGGATGCCGTCCATCAGCAGGCCGTAGCTGACCCGGTCGAAGGTGCGGAACACCATCACGTGGCCGAGGTAATCGTCGGGCATGCGCGACTTGTTCATGTCGGTGACGATCAGGTTGCGATGCTTGACGATATCGCCGCGATTGGCGCCGTCGTGCCAGACCGAGAACGTGGTGCCGTTGTGTACACCGTCTGCCGAGCCGATCGCCAAAGCCACTACCTGGTGGGTGCCGGAGTATTCCAGGCCATCGGGCACGGCCAGGACCGTGGCGCCGACGGGAATGCTGGTCGGCGGTTGCGGGTAGAAATTGGCGTCGTAGGGTTGCTGTTCGACCGGCAACACGCGATCGCCGACGCGGACTTCCCGACCTTCTTCCTTGAGCAGCACCACGACGATGTCGCCTTGCACGCGGGTCACTTCGGCGATGGACTGCTTCATCATTTCGTAGCCGAGCGTGGTGCCGTGCGCCTCGTAGGCATTGTCCAGGTAATTCCAGTGCGCGTGCAGGCGGTCGCCACGGAAATCCAGCGGCGCCAGGCCACCGAAATGGCGGCCGTTCCTGACCATGCCGATCTTGTACACGCCAGTGGCGCGGGCGATCTGCACCTGGTCGCCCGGCTGCGCGCCGACCAGGCCGCGCACGTAGGCGACCTGCCCGGAGGTGCTCAGCAGGCGGTCTTCTTCCAGGCCGACGACATAGGGCAACTTCTTGGGATCGGCAACCACGGTCAGTTGCTTGAGGTAGGGTTCGACCTCGGCCAGCGGGATCGTGCTGATCGCGTCGCTGCTGCGGATCTGCGGGCCGCCGGCGTTGTTGCTGCTCACGCGGGCCTGGCCATTGATGTAGACCAGGCTCAGGACGTCGCCGGGATAGATCAGGTGCGGGTTCTTCACCTGCGGGTTGGCTTGCCAGATTTCCGGCCACAGCCACGGCTTCTGCAGGAAGCGAGCCGAGATGTCCCAGAGCGTGTCGCCCTTCTTCACCACGTAGGTGTCGGGATGGTCCTGGCGCAACTCGGCCGCGAAGGCAAAGGTGGCCAGGGTGAGAAGCATGGCAGTGAAAACTGCAGGAAGCCGTTTAAACATGGCTGCTATCCACCTGATTCCCCGGGACAAGTGGATCCAATATAGCCCAAAACCGGGCGTGGATTGCAAGCCTTCCGCGTTACAATGCGTACGTAGTCCCCCGTTACCGCCCCGCCGCCGCCCCAACTGCCATGGCCAAGTTGCCCATCATCGAGTTCCCGGACCCGCGCCTGCGCACCATCGCCAAGCCGGTGGCGAGGGTCGACGATGCGCTGCGGCGGCTGATCGACGACATGTTCGAAACCATGTACGACGCTCCCGGGATCGGCCTGGCCGCGACCCAGGTGGACGTCCACCAGCGCCTGCTGGTGCTCGACGTCAGCGAAGGGAACGACACCCCGCAAGTGTTCGTCAACCCGGAGATCCTGGCCAGCGACGGCAGTCAGGTTTACCAGGAAGGCTGCCTGTCCGTGCCCGGCATCTACGCCGACGTCAAGCGCGCCAACACGATTACCGTCAGGGCCCTGGACCGCCACGGCCAGCCGTTCGAACTCAGCGCCCACGGCCTGCTGGCGGTCTGCATCCTGCATGAGATTGACCACCTCGATGGCAGGGTGTTCGTCGACTACCTGTCGCCCCTGAAGAAGGCGTTGGTGCGCAAGAAGCTCGCCAAGCAACGCAAGCTCGCCGCCGAAGACAGCGACGCCGCCTGATGGCGCTGCGGGTTGTTTTCGCCGGCACGCCCGAGTTCGCCGTTCCCTGCCTGCGCGCCGCCGCCAGCCGCGGTGAAGTTGTCGCCGTCTACACGCAACCGGACCGACCGGCCGGCCGCGGCCGCCAGCTGGCGTTGTCGCCGGTGAAGATCCAGGCCCTGGCCATGGGCCTGCCGGTTTTCCAGCCACCGGACTTTCGCGCGACGCGTGAGCGCGACACCCTGCGCGCCCTCCAGCCCGACCTGTTGTTGGTGGTCGCCTACGGGCTGATCCTGCCCGCGTCGGTGCTGGCGATCCCCCGCTACGGCGGCTGGAACGTGCACGCGTCGCTGTTGCCGCGTTGGCGCGGCGCCGCGCCGATCCAGCGCGCGATCGAGGCCGGCGACCGCGCCACCGGCGTTTGCCTGATGCAGATGGAAAAGGGCCTGGACACCGGGCCGGTGCTGCTGGCGCTGCGCGCCGACATCGGCGCCGACGATACCGGCGGCAGCCTGCACGACCGACTCGCCCTGCTCGGCGCCGAACTGGTCGAAGACGGGCTCAAGCTGCTGCGCGCCGGCATGCGGCCAGTGCCCGTCGCGCAACCGGCCGAAGGCGTGACGTATGCGGCCAAGATCGACAAATCCGAGGCCGTGCTCGATTGGCGGCAATCGGCCACGACCTTGCTCAACAAGGCGCGCGCCTTCCATCCCTGGCCGATCTGCGAAGCCATCGTCGCCGGCGAGCGCCTGCGCGTCCATGCGGCGATGGCGCTGCCCTTGCAGCATCGCGCAGAGCCGGGAACGGTGCTGGCGGCGAATCGATCCGGCATCGACGTCGCCTGCAGCGAGGGCGCGCTACGCCTGCTCACCGTGCAGCGTGCCGGCGGTCGCCCGGTCGCGGTCGCCGATTACCTCAACGCCCGGCCGAACCTGAGGGGCCTGTGAGCGCCGCCGGCGCCGGCCTGCGCGCGCAGGCCGCGCGCACGCTGGTCGCGGTGCTGGTTGCCGGCCAATCGCTGAAATCGGTGCTGGCCAAAGCCCTGCCAGGCATCGCCGATCCGCGCGATCGCGCCCTGCTCGAGGCGATCTGTTTTTCCGTGCTCCGGCATCGCCGCCGCTACGAGTTCGTCGTCGCGACGTGGCTGGCCAAGCCGCTGCCGCCCCGCGATTCCGGCGTGCAGATGCTGCTGCTGTCGGGACTGGCGCAGCTCGATGACATGCGCCTGCCGGCGCACGCGGCGGTGGCGGCGACCGCGGAAGCCGCGCGCCTGCTTGATCGCGCACCGCTGGTCGGCTTGGTCAACGCCTTGTTGCGACGCGCGACGCGCGAGCCCTTGCCGACCGGCGACTCGGAAGCGGTGCGTTGCTCGCATCCGGACTGGCTGCTGCAGCGCTTGCGTGACGATTGGCCCGCCGACGTCGACGCGATCGTGGCGGCGAACAACCGCAGCGCGCCCGTGTGGTTGCGGGTCAACAAGGTGAAGTCGACGCGCGACGACTACGCGGCGCGCCTGGCCGGCGCGGGTTTCGGCGCGAGACTGCCGGCGCTTCCGGCCGGCGCGATCGTACTCGACGCGCCTTGTTCGCCGTCGACCCTGCCGGGCTGGATTGACGGCGACGTCACGGTGCAGGACGGCGCCGCGCAATTGGCGGTCGAAGCACTGGCGCTGTGCGCCAGCGATCGCGTGCTAGATGCCTGCGCCGCGCCCGGTGGCAAGGCGGCGCAGATCGCCGAAGTCGTGCGCGAGCACGGCAGCTTGCTGGCGATCGACAGCGACGGCGGGCGGCTGGCGCGCGTGCGCCAGACGCTGGCCCGCCTCGGTCTGGAGACACCGCGCGTGTCGCTGCGCACGGCCGACGCCACCGCGCCCGAGACATGGTGGGACGGCGTCGGCTTCGACGCGGTGCTGGTCGACGCGCCCTGTTCGGCGACTGGCATCATCCGCCGCCAGCCGGACATCAAGTGGCATCGCCGCGCCGAGGACATTCCGGCCTTGGTCGCCGTGCAGGCGCGCCTGCTCGATGCGCTCTGGACCACGCTCGCACCCGGCGGCCGCCTGCTCTACGCAACCTGCTCGGTGCTCAAGGAGGAAAACGAAGGCCAGGTCGTCGCTTTCCTCGCGCGCACGCCGACTGCCGAACCGGTCGTGCTCGACGGGCGTTTCGGTCGCAGCGCCGGCGTCGGTCGGCAGCGGCTGCCGGGCGAGGACGGCATGGACGGATTCTTCTACGCGCTGTTGCGCAAACACGGCCACGGTAAGCTGGACCCATGAACGAGCGCCGGCAGACCCTGTGGTTGTTCCTGATCGCCTTCTGGGTGCTCGCCGTCGGCTACGGCCTGCGCGATCCCTGGCCGGCCGACGAGCCGCGCTTCGTGCTCGTCGCCAAGCAGATGATCGACAGCGGCGACTGGTGGTTCCCGCATCGCGGCCAGGAGTTGTACGCCGACAAGCCGCCGTTGTTTTTCTGGCTGCTGGCCCTGTGCCGGACGTTGATCGGCAGTTGGCGCTGGAGCTTCCTGCTGCCGTCCTTGCTGGCTGGCCTGGGCACGCTCTGGCTGACCTTCGACCTCGGCCGCCGCCTGTGGAATCCTCGCGCCGGCTGGTGGGCGTCGGTGGCGGTGCTGTCGACGCTGCAGTTCGGCTACGTGTTCAAGCACGCGCAGATCGATCCCGTGCTGGTGCTGTTCACGACATTGTCGTTCTATGGCCTGTGCCGGCACCTGCTGCTCGGGCCGCACTGGCGCTGGTTCTGGGGCGCCTGCATCGTCGCCGGGCTCGGCGTCGTGCTCAAGGGCGTCGGGTTCCTGCCGCTGCTGGCGCTGGTTCCGTTCGCCTGGATGCAACGGCGTCCGTGGCAAGGCCTCGCCGACCTCGGCAAGGGCAATGCATGGCGCTGGAGCCTGGGCGCGTTGGCGTTCTTCGGCGCGATCGCCTTGTGGTTCGTCCCGATGCTCGTGGCGGCCTTGGCCGGCGGCGACCCGGAGCATCGCGCCTATCTCGACGACATCCTGTTCAAGCAAACCGCCACCCGTTACACCGAGGCCTGGCAACACCGGCAACCGATCTGGTATTTCGCGGAAATAATCGCGTTGTTCTGGCTGCCCTTGTCGCTCGCGTTTCCCTGGTTGTGGCGTGATTGGCGCGCTGCCTGGCGCGACCGCGACGCGCGTGTCTGGTTGCCGCTTGCCTGGGCGCTGATCGTGCTGGCGTTTTTCACCGCCAGCCCTGGCAAGCGCGACATGTACATCCTGCCGGCCCTGCCGGCCTTCGCACTCGCGGCGGCGCCGTTCGCCGAAGCGTTGTGGTCGCGGCCGCGTTTTCGCCTGGCGCTGTGGGGATTCGCGTTGTTGCTCGGCCTGCTCCTTGCAGGCATTGGTGCGGCGGCGCTGACGGGCCACGCGCGATTCGCAACCAGGTTGGTGCAAGCACGCGGACTCGGCGATGAGGCGCGCGGCCTTTGGTGGCTGCTGGTCGTCGTCGGGGCATTCTCGCTCGCGTGCGCCGCGACCTGGCGCTGGCCGCGGCCGGGCCCGGCGTTGGTGCTGACGCTGGTGGCGCTCTGGACCGGCTACGGACTGGTGGTCCACCCCTTGCTCGATCCCACCAGTTCCGCGCGCGCCTTGATGGAACGCGCCCGCACGCTGGTCGGCCCGACCGCGACGATCGGCCTGATCGATTGGAAGGAACAGAACCTGTTGCAGGCAGTGGGTCCGACAGCGGAATTCGGATTCAGCGCGCCGCGCGACCTCCAACTGCAACGAGGTGCCACGTGGTTGCGTGCCGCGCCCGGCCGCCGCCTGCTGGTGCAGGACCGGAACGAACCCGAATGCGTGCAGCTCGACGCCGGCCATGCCGTCCGCGTGGGCATGGCCAACCGCCGCGACTGGTGGCTGGCCGATGGCCGGGCGATCGTGGAGCCTTGCCGCTAGCGCCATGTTCGGCCCGATCGCTCAGGACGCGAGCAGCGCTCGCCACTGATCGGCAACGGTTGCCAGCCGGAATCGCGGATCCGGGCCTGTCGTCGGACGGTCGCCGGCGCGCCACCGATGGATGCGCTCGACATACGCATCGAACCAGCCCAAGCGGTCGGCGATACGAGCCGGCCCTCGGCGCCAGCCCGGAGGCAAGTCCGCGAGCAGGCCTTCGTAGGCGCGATGCCAGGCGTCGACCGGCAGCAGTTGTTCGTGATCGCCGATTACCTCGCCGGCAGCGCCGCAGTCGTGGGCGAGGATGGGCGTGCCCAACGCCATCGACTCGGCAAACACCAGCCCGAACGTCTCGGGAATAGCGATGTTCGGGGAGAACGTGCACAAGGCAGTGCGTACTTCGGCATGCATCCGCGCCTGCGGCTGCGGCCCGATGTAGGTCACTCCGTCGATGTCGGCGCGTAAGCCGCGCTTGTAGCCGGGGTTGCCGAGTCGATGGCGTTGGGCACGCCCATCCTCGCCCACGACTGCGGCGCTGCCGGCGAGGTAATCGGCGATCACGAACAACTGCTG
>JANYBA010000390.1 GCA_025360985.1 Gammaproteobacteria bacterium
GGCTTTTGGACGCCCAGTCACAAAGGCACCGCCACGGAAGGATTTCCGTGACGCACCGGGCCGGCGCGGACGCCGGCACGGATTGGTTCGCGGCGCGTCGGCGCCGCCAATGAAAACGCCCGGGCCGATACCGGTCCGGGCGTGGAAGGGGGGTTGCTAGCGGAGGCGGCTGACGATTCTTTGGAGGAAGCGAACCCTGTGTCCACCGTTTTGACGTCTTGGGCAGAGGGTTTGCTTGTCACTCGTTTTGTCGTCCGGTTCGTGATCACTCGCTTCCGCAGTCGGTGTCTGCTGGGCGAAAGCTAATCACGTGTTTTTACGATGTCAACCACTTTGCAAAAATAATTTCCCGGACGGGTCCGGGGCGAGCTCGGAGAATTTCCCCGCAGCGACGGCGCCGGCGAATCGCAACGTCAGGATAATTTTCCCGGCATGTAAAAAAAACACCGCAAAAATGCGGCTCCCGGCGCGCGTGCATTCGCCATCGCGATGCGTCGAAGACATTCGCTGCATTGCAACGCAGCGATCCGATCGGGCAAAAAACCACCGGTTTGGCAGCCGCCGATCGGTGCCGTCGCAGGCAGTCGCGCGAGGCCGCAAATGGCAAAAGTGCGCGGATTTTTTCCGCCGTCGCCGCCGTCGCGGCGGCCGCCGCGAACTCCAAAAACGATTCCGGCCGCGCATGGCGGCCGGAATTTCGGACGGTCGGGACGGACCGGATCAGTGGTCTTCTTCGTCCAGCAGGGCGGCGTAGTCGTCCGGCGACAACAGCTCGTTGACCTGGTCCATGTCTTCGGGCGCGAGCACCAGCAGCCAGCCTTCGCCGTAGGCGTCTTCGTTGATGGTCTCGGGCTTGTCGGTCAGCGCGCTGTTGACCGCGACCACGGTTCCGGAGATCGGGCTGTACACGTCGGAAGCGGCCTTGACCGATTCCACCACCGCCACCGCCGTGCCGGCGACGACGCTCTCGCCGACCTCCGGCAACTCGACGTAAACCAGGTCGCCGAGCAATCCCTGGGCGTGGTCGGAAATACCGATGGTGACCTGGCCGCTGTCCTCGACGCGCGCCCACTCGTGGGATTTGAGGAACTTCAGGTCGCCGGGAATCTCGCTCATGGCCAGGGTCTCTTGGCAGGGGTTGGGGGGCTGTCGTCGCTAGTCTAGCGGGAGTCGATGGCAGTTTCAGCAAGCGCAAGAACGTTGGCGATCGACGCCGGACTAGACGCCCGCCTGGGCAACGCCGTCGCGGACGAAGGGATACTTCACCACGCGGACCGGCACGCGCTTGCCGCGGATGTCGACTTCGACGGCGCCGACGGCGCCGGCCGGCACGCGTGCCAGCGCAATCGCCTTGCCGAGCGTGGGCGAGAAAGTTCCGGACAGGATCTCGCCGGCGCCCGCGGCGGTGAACACCGCCTGGCCGTGGCGCAGCACGCCCTTGTCGTCCATCACCAGGCCGATGGTCTGGCGCGGCACGCCGGCAGCCTGCTGTTTTTCCAGCGCGGCGCGGCCGATGAAATCGCGGCCTTCGTCCAGCGCGACCGTCCAGGCGAGACCCGCTTCGTACGGGCTCACGCTTTCGTCCATGTCCTGGCCGTACAGCGCCATGCCGGCTTCCAGGCGCAGCGTGTCGCGCGCGCCCAGCCCCGTGGGCTTCGCACCGGCGGCCACCAGGCGATTCCAGAATTCGATCGCCTGCGCTGCCGGCACCATGATCTCGAAGCCGTCTTCGCCGGTGTAACCGGTGCGGGCCACGAACAGTCCGTCGGCTTCGGTGGCGACGAACTTGCCAAGCCTGCCGACCGCCTGCGCCGCCCCGGGCGACAGCAGGCCCATCACCTTGGCGCGCGCGTTCGGCCCTTGCACCGCCACCATCGCCAGGTCGCGGCGCTCGGTCACGGTCACGCCGAAGGCGCGGGCATGCGCTTCGATCCATGGCAGGTCCTTGTCGCGGGTGGCGGCATTGACCACGACCCGGAAGAATTCCTCGCTCATGTAATAAACGATCAGGTCGTCGATGACGCCGCCGCCTTCGGTGAGCATGCACGAGTACAGGGCCTTGCCTGGCTTGGCCAGCTTGTCGACCGAGTTGGCGACCAGGTGCTTGAGCAAGGGGCGGACGCGGGCGCCATGCAGGTCGAGCACGGTCATGTGCGAGATGTCGAAGATGCCGGCGTCGCGCCGGACCTGGTGGTGCTCTTCGATCTGCGAGCCGTAATGGATGGGCATGTCCCAACCACCGAAGTCCACCATCTTGGCGCCGTGCGCGCGGTGGGTCTGGTTGTAGATCGTCTTCTGGGTCATGGCCGCGCCGCCTCGGGAAAACGGCATTATCGCAGACGCGCGCGGCGATCAGTCCGCCGGGTCTACTTTGAGTACCATGCTGTCAACGGCGACCACGCGCACCCGCGACCGCGCCGGCAGGTCCGGCCCCTGGACGGTCCACAAGGCGTCGCCGATCTTGATCCGGCCGCGGCCATCGACGATGGCGTGGTGCAGGTTGAAGACTTGCCCGACCAGTTGTTCGCCGCGGCGATTGAGCAGCGGCTGGTCGCTGGCCCGGCCCTTGCCACGGAAGTAGTAGATATAGATCGCGACCGAAACGAAGCTGAGCGCGACGAAGGCCACCGCCTGCCACAGCTCCGTCAGCGGCAACAACCACACCAGCAGGAAGGTGCCGGCCGCGGCGAATCCCAGCCAGAGCATGAAGGCGCCCGGCGCGAAGGCTTCCGCCGCCATCAGCAGCAATGCCGCGCAACCCCAGAAGATCATCACCCGGCTCATGTCAGGTTCCCGGCAGTTGCGGCTGCTTGGCGGCAATCGCCGCCTTCTGCGTGGCCAGGCTGTCCTTGGCCAGTTCGGCGATGCCGGCGATGGAACCGATCACGCCGCTGACGTCGGTGGGCAGGATGAACAGCTTCTGGTTCGGCGAGGCGGCGAAATCCTTCAGCGCTTCGATGTATTTCTGGGCGACGAAATAATTGATTGCCTGGACGTCGCCCTGGGCGATCGCCTGCGACACCATTTGCGTTGCCTTGGCCTCGGCCTCGGCCGAGCGCTCGCGCGCCTCGGCGGCGCGAAAGGCGGCTTCGCGGTTGCCCTCGGCCTCCAGGATCGTCGCCTGCTTCTCGCCCTCGGCCTTGAGGATGGCCGCCTGCCGGAAGCCCTCGGCCTCGAGGATGTTGGCGCGCTTTTCGCGCTCGGCCTTCATCTGCCGGGCCATGGATTCGATCAGGTCGCGCGGCGGCGCGATGTCCTTGAGTTCGATGCGGTTGACCTTGATGCCCCAGGGATGGGTGGCCTGGTCGACCGCGACCAGCACCTTGGTGTTGATCTCGTCGCGCTTGGACAGCGACTCGTCCAGGTCCATCGAACCGATCGCGGTGCGGATGTTGGTCATCACCAGGTTGAGGATGGCGATCTCCAGGGTGGCGACCTCGTAGGCGGCCTTGGCGGCGTCGAGCACCTGGAAGAAGACGATGCCGTCGACCTTGACCACCGCGTTGTCCTTGGTGATCACGTCCTGGCTGGGCACTTCCAGCACCTGCTCCATCATGTTGATCTTGCGTCCGACGCCCTGGAAACCGGGCACCAGGAAGTGCAGGCCGGGATCCATGGTGTGGGTGTACTTGCCGAATTTCTCGACCGTCCACTCGTAACCCTGGGGCACCATCCGGACCGCCTTGGCGACCAGGATCACGCCGGCGAACAGCAGAACGATTACGAAAATTCCATACATGGCCAGTTCCTGCGTTCCAGTCGAGGGTCCAGTATAGGCCTGCTCCCCGGCGCCTTGGCGCCGGCTGCGACCCTTTTCCACCCTGGCGCATCTGGATGGATGTGAGCCCGCCCTCGACCTTCGCGATCGACGTGCCCGACACGCTGCTCGCCCGCGCCCGGCGCGGCGAGGCGGCGGCGTTCGAGCAGTTGTACCGCTGGTTCGAACGTCCGGTGTTCACCCTGGCGCTGCGCTTGACCGGCCAGCGCGAGGAGGCCCAGGACATCCTGCAGGACACCATGCTCAAACTCATCGACCGCTTGTCCGAATTCCGTGGCGACGCCCCTTTCTGGGGCTGGCTGCGGCAGATCGCCGTCAACGAGGCCTTGATGCGCTTGCGCCGGCGCGGTCGCGGACCGGCCGAGGACGTAGTCGAAGAAGCCGACCTGCCGGCGTCGGAATTGATGTTGCCGCCGCGCGCCGCCGATGCCGCCGTGCTCGGACAAGCCATGGCGCGCTTGCCCGACGCCACCCGCAGCGTGCTCTGGCTCTACCACGGCGAAGGCTATACGCACGAGGAAATCGCCGCGGCGATGGGCAAGACGGCGTCGTTCTCCAAGTCGCAACTGGCGCGCGGAACGCGCCGGCTGCGCCAGCTGCTCCAGCTCGACATCGAGGTGCCCATCCATGGCTGACGCCGCCGCTCCCGCCCGCATGGTCCCGCTCGCCGAAGCTCTGGCGCGCCTGCCGATGGAATCGCCCGACAGTCGCTGGCTGGTGTTGGCAGATCGCCTGGCGGCGCAGCAGTCCGCGCGCCGCCGCCGTCCGCGCTGGCCATTCGCCATCGCCGCCGCCGCGGCCTTGCTCGCCATCGCCCTGTTGCCGCGCCATGTCCCGGTCACCGTCGAAACGGCGTCAAGCGCGGCCAGCGCTGCCGAGATGGCGGCGCTGATGAAGGAATCGTCGCGCCTCGAACGCCTGCTTGGCGCCGCGCGCGACGACGGCGCCAGCAGCGCCAGCGCCGCCGTCATGGGCCTGGAACTGGAAGACCGGCTCGCGGCGCTGGACCGCGAACTGCAGGCCGCGTCGAACGACCCGACCCGCCAGCGCGCGCTCTGGCAGCAGCGGGTCGTGTTGCTGCGCGAGTCGACCAGCCTCGAGGCGTCGCGCCACTACCTCGCGGCCAACGGCCAGGCCCTGGATGTGGCTCTGGTCGCGGCTTATTGATCCGTCCTCACCCGAACCCCGGAGACTTCCATGAATCGCTCGCGTTGCAAAACCAGATTGCTGCCGTTGCTGATCGCCACGGTGCTCGCCACCGGTGGCGCGCGAGCGGGTAGCCCGCCCGCCGCCGGCACGCCGGCGCCAACACCACAGCAGGAGGCGGCGCGCGCCGAAATCGACCGGCTCACGCAACGGATCGAGGAGTTGTCGCACCAGCTCGGTGACGGCGACGACGTGCGCGTGATCATCCACCGCGGCGGTCCGGGCATGCCGGGCGACCACCCTATGCCGGGGATGCACGAGGGCGGCATGATGCCGCCCGGGCGGCCGGGCCTCGGCATCGTGCTCGCCGCCAACAGCGCCGCCAAGGGCGTGCGCATCGCCGCGGTCTCGCCCGACAGCCCGGCGATGAAGGCGGGCCTGCGCAGCGACGACGTGCTGCTGAACATCGACGGCAAGGCGATCGCCGACAGCGGCGTCGAGGCGGTCGCCTCGGCGCAGGCGCTGCTCGCCGACCTCAAGCTCGGACAGGTCGTGCAACTTGGCTACGCCCGCGCCGGCAAGACCGGCAGCGCCAGCGTCAAGGCCGACACGATCGCCCGGATGATGATGTTCAACGGCGACGACTTCGGACCGATGGCGCCGGGCACGCGCGACCATTACGAACATATGGCCGAGGGCATGCGCGACCACATGCCGATGCTGCCGCCGAACGTGGAAATGGAAATCCAGCGCTATGGGCCGATGGCCGACTGCGGCCCCGGCAAGGGCGATTGCCGGTTGCCGGCGCTGTATGAGGCCTTCCGTTGGCAGGGCCTGAACCTGGCCTCGGTGGATCCGGCGCTGGGTCGGTACTTCGGCGCCAACAGGGGCGTGCTGGTACTGAGCAACGAACCGGAATTGCAGGGCCTGCAGGTCGGCGACGTGGTCCAGCGCGTGGCCGGGAACGAAGTCAATTCGCCGCGCGAACTGATGCGCGCCTTGCGCGACAAGGACGCCGGAAGCCAGCTCAAGTTCGATGTGCTGCGCGACCGCAAGCCGCTCGTAGTCGCGGTCACGGTTCCGGAAGTCCGGCCGATGCCGTTCATGGCGCCGCCGCCACCGCCACCGCCGCCGCCGCCGCGCGTCCCAGGTGTTCCGGCGCCGCCCGCACCACCGGCACCGGCAGCGCCGCCACCGCCGCCGCCTTCACCGATGCTGTAACCGCCGTACACTGGGGCCACGGACGCGCCGGGGCGACTCGGCGCGTTTTATTGGGGGTCTCCATGAGCACGGTGCGGGAAATCTTCGGCGACCTGGCGCGCATGCTGCGCGATCCGCGCGATGCGGTCATGCAGGACATCGGCGCCAGCGGCGAGGTGCTGTGGGCGCAGCTGCGTCGCCTGATCTGCGCGATCCTGATGATCCTGCCGCTGATCAACGCGGTGACCGGCGGCAAGATTTCCGAGACGGTGATCGGCCTGGTCTTCACTTCCTTCGCATTGCTCGCCAGCCAGGGTTTCCTCGTGCTGGCGCGCCAACACCGGCGGCTGGCATGGCTGCCGTTCGTGTCGGCGATGTACGACGTGACCACGATCAGCGCGATGCTGCTGATCCTGGCCCAGACCGAGCCGGCGGCGGGATTGAATTCCATGGTGGTCTGGGCCTGCTACCCGCTGGCGATCCTGTCCTCGACGCTGCGCAACGACGTGCGCGTGACGCTGTTCGCCGGGGCCCTGGCGATGGTCCAATTCGGCGCGATCGTGGCCTGGTACCTGCTTGGCGAGCAGCCGCCGCCGGTGTCGGCCCTCTACGGCACCGTGACCTGGGCGAACGAACTGGAGCGTCTGGTGCTGTTGCTGGCCTCGGCCCTGCTGTGCGCGATGCTGGCGCTGCGGATGCAGAAGATGGTGCTGATCTCGGGTACCGACGGCCTGACCGGATTGCCGAACCGCAGCTACCTCAACCTGCGCGTGCCGACCCTGATCGCCGAGGCCCGCGCCGGCGAGCAAAGCCTGTGCGTGGCCTTGATCGACCTGGATCATTTCAAGCGCATCAACGAGGAATTCGGTTACCTGGTCGGCGATCGCGCCTTGCGCCACGCCGCCGACACCATGCGGCTCGAGCTCAAGCGCAGCGAACCGCTGATCCGGGTCGGCGGCGAAGAGTTCGTCCTGATCCTTGACCAACCGATCGGCGCGGCTTGGGAATACCTGGACTGGTTGCGGCGCCGGCTGTCGGCGCAGGCCTTCGACACCGAACCGGGCATGGCGCCGCGCCACATTACCTTCAGCGCTGGCCTGGCCTCCTGTCCGCAGGACGCCGCCGATTTGTCGGGCTTGCTGCGCCGCGCCGATCAGCGCCTGCGACTGGCCAAGCTGGCCGGCCGCAACCGGGTGATGGCGCGCGACGAGGCCTGAAGCGTCATGCCCGCGCCGGTGGGCATCCCGTGTCTTTGCCGACAATGAAGTAAAGTCACTGGGTCCCCGCCTGCGCGGGGACGACTAATTCGGAGCCGGATTCCAACCCATGAACCAGATCCTGTTCGGCCTGTTCGGCTTGCTGGTGCTGGTCGGCATCGCCTGGACGTTCTCGCGCAATCGCTGGGCGGTCGACTGGAAGCTGGTCGCTACCGGCCTGTTGCTGCAGCTCGCCTTCGCCTCGTTCGTGTTGCTCACGCCCTGGGGCAGCCGGGTCTTCGACGCGCTGGCGCACGGCTTCGTCACGCTCTCGGGCTTCACCATGGAGGGCTCCCGATTGGTGTTCGGCAGCCTCACCGACCAGTCCAAGCTCGGTTTCCTGTTCGCCTTCCAGGTGCTGCCGACGGTCATCTTCTTCGCCTCGCTGATGGGCGTGCTCTACCACCTCGGCGTCATGCAGTGGGTGGTGCGCGGCATGGCCTGGGCGATCACCCGGGTGATGCGCGTGTCCGGCGCCGAGACCACGTCGGT
>JANYBA010000014.1 GCA_025360985.1 Gammaproteobacteria bacterium
CCGCGGCAGCGTTCGTGGCACCGTCAGCGGCAGCTTCGGCGGCGACGCGGTGCCGCAGTCGATCGCGCTGGAAGTCGAGAAGGTCGGCCTGAGCGACGACGACGCGGACTTCCGTCGCGCCAACCTGTTGTACCGGGCCCAGGCCGACGTCGCCGGCGGCACCTTTGGTTTCGACCTCAACGCCAGCGCCTTGCGCCAGAAGCCCAACAGTCCGGTGCCGCGCACCGGCCCGGTGCTCGATCCATCGCTGCCGGTCGACGCCAACTTCAATCCCTCCGACGCCAAGCTCGACGAAAACCGCCTGCAGCTCACCGGCCGCTTCAGCAAGTCGTTCGGCAACTCCGAGTGGAACACCACGCTGTCGTACGCGCACACCAACCTCGACACCCTGCGCGGCTTCCTGGCCCCCGATTACGCCGAGGATCCGCCGCCGCCGAGCAATGCCGAGGGTTTCGGCCAGCAGCGCCACGTGACGGACGTTTACTTCGACACCCACGTCGTCTCGACCTTCAAGGACGGTGCGACGCTGACCTATGGCCTGGACTACATGTTTGGACGCGCCCGGCTCGAGAACCAGATCTACGAATACACGGTCGGCCTCGACGGCAGCAATCGGCCGGCGTTGTCGTCGATGGAGCCGCTCGACGAGCCGGCCGGCAGCGACCGTCGCAATTTCCTCGGCTTGTACGTCCAGTCCGACAGCCATCTGTCCGACAACGTCGACCTGCTGGCCGGCATCCGCGTCAACCACACCAACGAGACCATGGACGGCGAAATGGACGTCCCGGTCGGCGATCCGGTACCGGCCCAGGACCACCGCCACGAAAGCCGATTCAGTGGCAGCCTCGGGCTGAGCTGGTACGTCTGGAAGGATGGCGCCGATTCGCTGACGCTCTACGGCGACGTGCGCGACACCTTCAAACCGGCGGCCCTGGACTTCGGACCCGAGGCCGAGGCCAACATCCTCGATCCGGAAACCGCGTCCAGCATCGAGATCGGCGCCAAGGGCACGGCCCTGCAGGGACGCCTGGCCTGGGATGTGTCGAGCTTCTTCATGTACTTCGACAACCTCGTTGTTCCCAAGGCCAAAGGCGGCGGCTTGCCGGGCCTCGAAAATGCCGGCAAGGAAGTCTTCAAGGGCGCCGAGTTCGAGCTGCACTACGCCATCACCGACGACCTGGACTTCTACGGCCACTACGCCCACCACGACGCCCGTTTCGGCGATTTCGTGCAGGATTTCGACGGCGTGCCAACCCAGCTCGACGGCAAGCGCCTGGAACTGTCGCCCAGGCAGCTCGGCGGCGTCGGCCTGGTCTACGCGCCCGAGCGCGGCTGGCAGGCGAGCGCGGTCTACAACCGGGTCGGCAGCCGTTTCCTCAACAAGCGCAACACCGCGCTGGCCCCGGCCTACGGCACCTTCGACGCCTCGATCGGCTATCGGTTCGAACGCTGCGAACTGCGCCTTTCCGGCCGCAACCTGGGCGATCGCCGGGATCCGGTCGCCGAGAGCGAATTGGGCGAAGGCCAGTACTACCGGTTGCCAGCCCGCACCATCGAACTCGGCCTGAGCTGCCAGCGCTGACGGGTATTTTCGTGAGGCCATGACTTCTGCCCTATCACGTGGCAGAAGTCTTGGAGTACCGTGGGCGTTCGCGTTTGTCCCCGGAGCCCTCCATGAATCTGCGATCCCCCATCTTGCTGGTGGCCATGCTTGCCGCCGGCCTTTGCACCAGCGCGCATGCGGCGCAGCCGCCGGCAAAAGGATTCACGGCCGAGGAGTTGGTCGCGAAAAACCTCGAAGCCCGTGGCGGCGCCGACAAGCTACGCAGCATCAAGACCATGCACATGGTCGGCAAGATGAAACTCGGCGGCGGCCTCGAGGCCAAGATCGAAGCATGGGCGTTCCAGCCCGGCCATTGGCGCGACGAATTTGGCCTGCAGGGCATGACCGCGGTCGAAGCCTGGGATGGCAGCCAGGCCTGGGCGATCAATCCGTTCGGCGGCCGCAAGGATCCGCAGAAGACCAGCCCGGACGACGCCAAGGACATGATCGAGTCGGCGGTGGTTGCAGGCCCCCTGCTCGACTACAAGGCCCAGGGCAGCAAAGTCGAGTACCTCGGCACCGAGGACATCGACGGCACCGAGGCGCACAAGCTGCGCGTCACCTTCAAGAACGGCGACAGCCAGGTGCTGTTCCTCGATCCGGACCACTTCCTCGAAATCCGCATCGAAACCCACCACATGATCCGCGGGCAGGAACGCATCAATCACCAGGACCTCGGTGAATACGAACAGGTCGACGGCATCTATTTCCCGTTCGAGATCGGCCGCAGCCAGGTCGAGACCATCGAATTGAACAAGCCGGTCGACGCCGGCGTGTTTTCCTTCCCCACCACGCCCGCCAAGCACTGAGCCCGGAGCCCGCGCATGAACGCATTGAATAAAAGCGTGCCC
This sequence comes from Gammaproteobacteria bacterium, assembly GCA_025360985.1. Lineage (GTDB taxonomy): Bacteria > Pseudomonadota > Gammaproteobacteria > Xanthomonadales > Xanthomonadaceae > Arenimonas. The sequence goes on from JANYBA010000014.1 coordinate 2,455, forward strand.
AAGACGCTTTCCGCCGCCGTGCTGGCGCTGCTGGTCGCGCTGCCGGCCGCCGCCCAGGACGTCGCCCTCGACCAGGGCGTGATCTCCGGCCTCGGCATCCGAAACATCGGTTCGGCCACCATGAGCGGGCGCATCGCCGCGGTCGCCGCCACCCACGACAAGAGCGGCGGCACCGTGCTCTACGTCGGCGCCGCCAGCGGCGGTGTCTGGAAGTCCACCGACGGCGGCACCACGTTCCGGCCGAAGTTCGACAAGCAGTCCGTGCAGTCGATCGGTGAGATCGCCATCGACCCGAGCGACAGCAACACGGTCTGGGTCGGCACCGGCGAAGCCTGGACGCGCAATTCGGTTTCGATCGGCGACGGCATCTACAAGTCCACCGACGGCGGCGAGTCCTGGAACAACATGGGCCTGCCCAATTCCGAGCGCATCGTCAAGATCGCAATCAACCCGGGCAACGGCAACCTGGTCTTCGCCTGCGTCACCGGCAAGCTGTGGAGCGATTCCACCGATCGCGGCGTTTATCGCAGCGCCGACGGCGGCAAGAGCTGGACCCAGGTGCTCAAGGGCGGCAACGGTTCGACCGGCTGCGGCTCGATGAGCATGGATGAGAAGAACCCGAACACCTTGTTCGCCTCGCTCTGGGACTTCCGCCGCAAGGGCTGGACCTTCCGTT
>JANYBA010000053.1 GCA_025360985.1 Gammaproteobacteria bacterium
CAGCCTGATGGTGATCGAGAACAGCGAGCGCCTGGGCCTGGCCCAGCTGCACCAGTTGCGCGGTCGGGTCGGGCGTGGCGCCCAGGCCGCGAGTTGCGTGTTGTTGTACCGATCGCCGCTGTCCCCGATGGCGCGGGCGCGGCTGGACGTGCTGCGCCAGACCACCGACGGTTTCGTGATCGCCGAGAAGGACCTCGAGCTGCGTGGCCCCGGCGAGCTGCTCGGGACCCGCCAGACGGGCCTGGCGGGCTTCCGGATCGCCGACTTGGTCCGGGATGCCTCCTTGCTGCCGGCGGTGCAAAAGGCCTCCGATGAACTGCTATCCGGGTCGCCGGGCTTGGCCGATCGCCTGATCGCCCGCTGGGTCGGCAGCGCCGCCCGGTTTGCCGGCGCCTGAGGTCCGGCCCGGTCTTGGCTTGCGCCGGGATTGGCCGAAAGGCTAAAATGATGGTCTTTCCTACGATTCCGCCGCGGAGCTTGCCATGAAGGCCGACATCCATCCCAAGTACAACCCGGTGGTGTTCCAGGACGTCACGTCCAATTTTGCGTTCCTCACCCGCTCCACGCTGACCAGCAAGGAGTCGATCAAGTGGGAGGACGGCCAGGAATATCCCCTGGTGAAGGTGGACATTTCCTCGGCGTCGCACCCGTTCTATACCGGCAAGCAGAAGCTGATCGACATCAGCGGCCGCATCGACAAATACAAGAAGCGCTACACCAAGTAAGCGCCGGCGCCCGCCGTGTCCGACCCCAAGCCCGTCCTGCTGACCGCCGGCGAAAAATCCGTCGAGCTGCCGGTCCACGCCGGTAGCCTCGGCCCGGATTGCGTCGACATCAGCAAGCTGTACAAGGAAACCGGGCAGTTCACCTACGATCCGGGGTTCATGGCCACGGCCAGCTGCCGCAGCGCCATCACCTATATCGATGGCGATGCCGGCGTCCTGATGTATCGCGGCTACCCGATCGAGCAGCTCGCCAAGCAATCGAATTTCCTGGAAGTCAGCTACCTGCTGATGAACGGCGAGTTGCCGAACGCGAGCCAGTACTCGAAGTTCGAGCACGAGGTCACGCATCACACGATGATGCACGAGGCCTTCCGCACCTTCCTGTACGGCTTCCGGCACGACGCCCACCCGATGGCGATGATGACCGGCATGCTCGGTTCACTGGCGGCGTTCTACCACGGCGACCTGGACCTGGAAGACCCCGAGCAGCGGCGTCTCGCCGCGATCCGCCTGCTGGCCAAGGTGCCGACCATCGCCGCCGCCTGCCACCGCTATTCGATCGGCTGGCCGATCCGCTACCCGCGCAACAACCTCGAGTACGTCGAACGCTTCCTGACGATGATGTTCGAAGTGCCGAGCGAGCCCTTGACGCTCAAGCCGGTCGCCGCCCGGGCGCTGGACCTGCTGTTCATCCTGCACGCCGACCACGAACAGAACGCCTCGACCTCGACCGTGCGCCTGGTCGGTTCCACCGGCGCCAACCCCTATGCCTGCGTCGCCGCCGGCGTCGCCGCGCTCTGGGGCCCGGCCCATGGCGGCGCCAACGAGGCGGTGCTGGCGATGCTCAAGGAGATCGGCCGCCCCGACAACGTCGGCAGCGCGATCGACAAGGCCAAGGACAAGAACTCCGGCTTCCGCCTGATGGGCTTTGGCCACCGCGTCTACAAGAACTTCGATCCGCGCGCCAAGATCATCCGCGAGATGTGCCACCAGGTGCTGGCCGAACTCGGCGTCAACGATCCGTTGCTGGAAGTGGCGATGCGCCTGGAAGAGGCCGCGCTCAAGGACGAGTACTTCATCGCCCGCAAGCTCTACCCGAACGTCGACTTCTACTCCGGCATCATCTACAAGGCGCTCAACATCCCGACCGAGATGTTCACGGTGATGTTCGCCATAGCCCGCACCGCCGGCTGGGTCGCGCACTGGCTCGAGCAGCAGAATGACCCGGAAAACAAGATCGGCCGCCCGCGCCAGCTCTATACCGGCGCCGTCGCCCGCGACTACCGGCCGATCGCCCAGCGCTGAGCGCAGGCTCAGAAAAAAGCGTTAGAAAATATCGAACGTGGTTTCGTTTTCCGGCTCGGCCAGGTCCTGCGGCTGGTAGCCGCCCGAGACCAGCCGCTGGTAATCCTCTGACTTGAAGAACTCCGGCCGCGAACCCGGCGTGCCCTCGGGAACCAGGCCGCCCGTGCTCGGGTTGATGGCCGCCACGACGATGCCCGCGGGCGGCGTCGCATCGTTGATCGCCACGCCGTCCAGGGCCACCCGCATGTAGTCGATCCAGATCGGCAGCGCCGCCCGACCGCCGTATTCCTTGTAGCCAAGCGACTCGAAATTGTCCTTGCCGACCCAGACCGTCGTCACCAGGTCGCCGCCAAAACCCGAGAACCAGGCGTCGCGATGGTCGTTGGTAGAGCCGGTCTTGCCGCCGACGTCGGCACGCTTGAGGTCCAGGGCGGCGGTGGCGGTGCCGCGCAGGACCACGTCCAGCATCAAGGACCGCGCCAGGAAGGCCGTGCGCTCGTCGATGGCGCGCGGCGCCAAAGCCAGCGCCGGTGGGCCGACCTGGCGCGACAGATCGGGCGCGGCGTTGGCAGCGGACGGTCCGTTGCGGGAAAAATCGAAGTCGTCGACCACGGTGGCGGCCTTGGCCTCGGTGGTCAGGCGTTGCGGGCATTCGCGGCAGGCGCGCATCGGGTGCGGCCGGGCGATGACCACGCCATTGCGGTCGAGGATCCGGTCGATGAAATTAGGCTCGACCAGGAAGCCGCCGTTCGCGAACACCGTGTAGCCGCGCGCCACCGACAGGGGCGTCAACGAGGCCGAGCCCAGCGACATCGACAGGTTCGGCGGCAGGCTGTCGATGCTGAAGCCGAACTGGGCGATGTACTTGCGGGCATAGTCGACGCCGATGGCGTCGAGCAGGCGGACCGAGACCAGGTTGCGCGATTGCACCAGCGCCTCGCGCAGGCGGATCGGCCCGACGAAATCGCCCTTGTCGTTCTGCGGCTTCCAGATGTGCCCGACCCGGTCCTGGAACACCACCGGCGCATCGAGCACGATGCTCGCCGGCGTGTACCCGCGCTCGAACGCGGCCGAATACAGGAAAGGCTTGAAACTCGATCCCGGCTGCCGATGCGCCTGGGTCACCCGGTTGAATTTGCTGCGCCCGAAGCTCATGCCACCGACCAGGGCGCGCACGGCGCCGTCTTCGGGTTGCAGGGACACCAAGGCGGCTTCGGCGCGCGGCACCTGCCCGAGTTCGAACTTGCCGTCCTGGACCGGCAACACCCGGACGATATCGCCGCGCTTGAACAGCGCCGGCGGTTTCTTGGTGGTCCATTCGCAGGACTTGCCGTCGAGCACGACCGCGGTGCCGTCGACCTCGACCAGGTGGGCGCCATCGGCATCGACCGATGCGACCACCGCGGCCGCCATGCCGCCCACCGAGTTGTAGCGCACGAGCCGGGTCCGGAGGTCGGCGTCGGTTGCGGTCGCCGGCAGTTCGACGTGCGCTTCCGGCCCGCGCCAGCCGTGGCGGCGGTCGTAGACGACCAGGCCATTGCGGATCGCCAAGGCCGCAGCCTGCTGGTCGCGGCTGCGCACCGTCGTGAACACGCGCAGGCCCGAGGTTTCCGAGGCATCGCCGTAGCGATCGGCCATCGCCTGGCGGACCATTTCCGCGAGGTAGGGCGCCTCGAGTTCGATCGCCGGTTCGTGCGGGCGGGCGTGCATCGGTTCGGCTTGCGCCAGCTTTTCCTGGGCGTCTTCGATAAAGCCGACTTCGCGCATGCGCTGGATGACGTAGTTGCGGCGCTCGAGCGCGCGCTTCGGGTTGCTGATCGGATTGGCGCTCGACGGAAATTTCGGGATCGCCGCCAGCGAGGCCGCTTCGCCCAGGGTCAGCTGGCCCAGTTTCTTGCCGTAGTAGAACTCGGCGGCGGCCGCCACGCCGTAGGCCCGGTTGCCGAAAAAGATCTTGTTCAGGTACAGCTCGAGGATCTCGTCCTTGGTCAGCTCGCGCTCCATTTTCAGCGCCAGGAACATTTCCATGAGCTTGCGATTGAAGCTGTATTCGGTGCTCAGATAGAAGTTGCGCGCGACCTGCTGGGTGATAGTGCTGCCGCCCGGCACGCGCTGGTTGTCGGTGGTCGCGATCAGCCAGATGGCGCGGGTGATGCCGCGCCAATCCAGGCCATGGTGGTGGTAGAACCGGGCGTCTTCGATGGCGATGAAGGCCTGCCGGACCGGCAGCGGAATGTCGGCGACCTTGACCGGATAACGGCGCGTCTCACCAAATAATGCGATGAGCTTGCCGTCCCTCGAGTAGACGCTGAGCGGAACCTGCAGTTCGACGTGCTTGAGCAGCTCGACGTCGGGCAGGCGGGAGGCAAAGTACCAATAGGCCACGGCCAGCGTGATCAGGCCGATCGCAACGCCCGCCAATGCGAGCTTGGTCAAACGGCGCAGCCACGGGTGGAGAACGGCCATCCAGGGCCTCTACTCGTTTACTTCGGGAGGGAGCCGGAGTATAGAACGGGGAAGGGCCCACTGGCCCGAAAAGCCGGTCCGACCGGGGCATCAGCGGTCGAGAAACCCGCCTTTCGGGGAACCGGTACCCAAATATCGGCGGGGGGGCATTGCCATTTCGGAAAATTTCGTTATTAATGTAACGGCGCACGAATAGCGCGTAAGCGCCCGTGGCAAGGGGAGAAACGTGGGTCTTTTCGGAACTA
>JANYBA010000069.1 GCA_025360985.1 Gammaproteobacteria bacterium
ACTTGGCGCCCCAGACGAACAACACCGACAGGATCGATCCCGCCCAGATCGCGTGTACCGGCGTGCGATGGGACGGCGAAACCGAGGCCAGCGCTTTCGAGAACGGCAAGCCGCCGTCGCGCGAGAACGCGTACATCATTCGCGAAATCGACGTCACTGTCGCCAGTCCGCACAGCCATTGCGAGAAGGTGATCGCGACGTACAGGATCATCTTGACCGTCGGGTTGAACTGGGTGTCCATCGCCCAGAAGAACACGTTCCAGCCCTGCTTGGCAGCGTCGTCCATGTTCGGGATGACCAGGATGAAGGCGCAAAGCATGATCCAGCCGAACAGCGCCGACCACCAGACCGAACTGACGATTCCGCGTGGGACCGAAAGCGCCGCTTTCTTGGTTTCCTCGGAGGTGTGCGCCGAGGCGTCATAGCCGGTGATCGTGTAGATCGGCAGCAAAAGCCCCAATGCGAACACCCAACCGCTGGAGACTTGCGGCCAGACGTTGGCGCCGGCTTCGCCGGAGTAGTTGGAGAAGGTCCAAAGGCGACTGAACTCGTAGCTCGGTGCATAAACGAAACAAGCGATGGTGAGCGCCAGCGCCGTACCGAAGATCAGGTAGCCGGAGAAGTCGGTCAATTTCGCCGTCAATCCAATACCGACGTGGTTCACCAGAGCCATCAGGCCGGTGATGATCGACAAGAACACGACCAACGTTGTCGGGGAATCGGTCAGGCCGAGTTGCGCCCCGAATGCACCCATGAAGAAGTAGTAGGTGCCGACGTTGATGGCCCCGAGCACCGTCACCAGGCCGAGCAGGTTGAACCAGGCGGTAAGCCAGCCGGTGAAGCGGTTGCCCAGGATCGAGCCCCAGTGGTACAAGCCGCCGGCGGTTGGATAGGCCGAGGCGATCTGGGCCATGGCGATGGCAAACACACCCGAGACCAGGCAGCCCAGGGGCCAGCCTATGCCGATGGCCGCGCCGCCTGCGCCCGAGGTTGCCTGCGCCAGAGAATTGATGCCGCCGGACAGGATGCAGATGATGGAAAAGGAAATCGCAAAGTTGGAAAAGGCGCCCATGCTGCGCGCCAGCTCCTGGGCGTAGCCCATGCCGTGCAACTGTTTGGTGTCTTCGTCATGCGCCGCCCCGGCGCTGGGTTGTGCTGGATTCATTGTTCTCTCTCCCCTCAAAGTGATGAAACACTGACATCCGAACTCACGCATCCTACTGCCATTTCGGCCCTACAACCGTCCCTCGCTGGCCGCTGCGAATATTGCGCTGGTGCCGGTCTTGTCCAAGGCGACCGGATTGCCTCCCGCGGACGGGTCCACCACCGCCATTTCGGCGACCAGGTCGGCCTGGCGATCGTCCACGCCGAGGTCGGGCAGGGTGTGCGGCACACTGACGTCGTTTCGCAGTTGCAGCACGAAAGCCATGAAGCTGTCGAAACCCGGGTCGGGCAATCCCAGGTAGGCGGCGAGGCGGGCGATGCGTTGTTCGATCGCCGCGCGATTGAATTGCAGTACGTAGGGCATGAGCGTCGCATTGGTCATGCCGTGGTGGGTGTCGTAGAGCGCGCCAATCGGATGCGCCAGCGCGTGCATGCCGCCCAGCCCTTTCTGGAAAGCAGTAGCGCCCATCGCGGCAGCCGCCATCATGTCGGCGCGGGCATCGAGATCGTCGGGCGTGCGCACGGCGCGCGCAAGCGCACCAGCGACCAGGCGCATGCCTTCGACGGCGATGCCATCGGCCATCGGGTGGAAGCCCGGCGCGCAATAGGCCTCGAGGCAGTGCGAAAGCGCGTCCATGCCGGTGCCGGCGGTAATTTTCGCGGGCATGCCCACGGTGAGCGCCGGATCGCAGATGACCACGCGCGGCATCATCTTCGGATGGAAAATAATTCGCTTTGTGTGCGTTCGTTCATCGGTGAGCACGCCGGCGCGGCCGACCTCGGATCCGGTGCCGGCGGTGGTGGGCACGGCGATCACCGGCGCGATGCCGGCGGGATCAGCGCGTTTCCACCAGTCGCCGATGTCTTCGAAATCCCAGACCGGGCGGTCCTGCCCGCTCATGAAGGCAATGAGTTTGCCCATGTCCAGGCCGCTGCCGCCACCGAAGGCGACCACGCCATCGTGCTTGCCGGTGTGATACGCCGCGAGGCCATCGAGCAGGTTGGCTTCGATCGGATTGGGTTTCAAGTCGGCGAATAATCGTGCGTCCAGCCCGGCCGCAGTGAGGGACTCCAAGGCCGCGGTGGTGATCGGTGCGCGCGCAAGCCCGCTGTCGGTCACCAGCAGCGGGCGCGAAATGCCGTGGTTGCGGCAATGTTCGGCCAGTTCGCGAATCCGGCCGACGCCGAATTTGATCGTGGTGGGGTAATTCCAGTTGGCGTTGGCAGGCATGCTCAGATCTCGTGGCGCAGGTGGAAGGATTTCGGGCGGGTCAGGGTTTCGTAACCGACGCGTGAAAGCGTCGCGCCGCGACCCGTCTGTTTTACGCCGGTCCAGGCTAGGGCCGGATCGAGTGCGTCGCAGCGATTCATGAATACCGTGCCGGTGGCGATCTCGTCGCCGATGCGCTCAGCGGCCTCGAGGTCGGACGTCCACACCGACGCGGTCAGCCCGAATTCGGAATCGTTCATCAGTTCGATCGCGGCCTCGTCGCTGTCGACGGCCATGATGCCGACGACCGGACCAAAACTTTCGTCGCGCATCACCGACATCCGGTGGTCGACATCGACCAGAACCTGCGGTGCAAGATAGGCGGTGCCGCGCACGTCGGCAGAGAATCCGGCCGGGTCGATCAAGGCCTTCGCGCCCTTCGATACCGCTTCGGCGATCTGGCCACGCACGAATTCCGCTGCTGCCGGCCGGATCACCGGGCCCAGCGTCGTGGCTTCGTCGAGCGGGTTGCCGAGCACGTAGTCGCGGGTGAGGTCGACGAAGCGCTCGACGAATTCCGGATACGCTTTTTTATCGACATAAATGCGTTCGATGCCGCAGCAACTCTGGCCGGAATTGAAGAAACTGCCGTCGACCAGGTTTTCGACCGCGTGCGCCATGTTGGCGTCGGCGCGCACGTAGGCCGGATCCTTGCCGCCGAGCTCGAGGCCGACGCCGAGGAATCTACCGACCGCCGCGGCCTCCATTGCCCGGCCGCCGGCGACCGAGCCGGTGAAGTTCACCTGTTGCACGCGGCCGGAGGCGATCACGCGCGCGGTCTGTTCGTGGTCCATGACAATGTTCTGGAACACGCCTTCGGGCAGGCCGGCTTTGCGGAAGGCCTCGGCGAAGCGCTCGCCGACCAGCAGGGTTTGCGCGGCGTGCTTGAGGATGACGGCGTTGCCGGCCATCAACGCCGGCACGATCGAATTCACCGCGGTCAGGTACGGATAGTTCCAGGGCGCGATCACCAGCACGGTGCCCAGCGGCTCGCGCTTGATGTAACGACGGAATCCGGCCTTGGGGCCGGGATTGACCGGCGCCAGCGCTTCCGGGGCGATCGCGATCATGTAGCGTGCGCGTTCCTCGAAGCCGCGCAGTTCGCCGGCGCCATAGCGCACCGGCCGGCCCATCTGCCAGGCCAGCTCGGGCACGATCTGCTCGCGCATGGCCAGCATCGCGTCGACCGCCGCGGTGCAGAAGTCCGCGCGCTCGGCCAGCGGCCGGCGCTTCCACTCGGCCTGGGCCTTGGCCGCCAGCGTAAGCGCACGGTCGATGCGCGTGTCGTCGGCGCAGTGGCGTTCGACGTAAACCAGGCCATCAATAGGGGAGATCAGGTGCAATTGCGAACTCATAGGCTTGGCGCATCCATGCGGGGGAATGGGGAAGGGGTTGGCTCAGTAGCGCTCGAAGCCGCGGCGCAGTTCCCAGTCGGTGACCCGACGGTCGTACTCCAACTGTTCCCAATCGGCGGTGTGCGCGTAATGGTCGATGACTTCGTCGCCGAAGGCCTGGCGCAGCATCGTCGAAGCCTTGAGCGCCGCCGTGGCGTCGCGCAGGGTATGGGCGACTTCCGGCAGCTTGTCGCCGTAGTAGGCGTCGCCTTCGAAGGGCTTGCCGAGTTCGAGTTTTTCATCGATGCCGGCCAGCCCCGCCGCAATCAGTGCGGCGAAGGCCAGGTAGGGATTGAGGTCGGCGCCGCCGATCCGGCATTCGATGCGGATTCCCTTGCTGCCTTCGGCGCAGAGCCGGAATCCGGCGGTGAGGTTGTCGCGGCTCCAGATCGCCCGGGTCGGCGCGAAGGTGCCGACCATGAAGCGCTTGTAGGAATTGATGTAGGGCGCGAGGAAGCAGGTGATGTCGGGCGCGTACTTGAGCTGGCCGGCGACCCACTGCCGCATCAGCGTCGACATGGTGAATTCGGCCTTGGCATCGAAGAACAAGGGTCGGCTGCCGTCCAGGCTCCAGAGCGAATTGTGGATGTGGCTGCTCGATCCGGCCAGGTCGTTGCGCCACTTGGCCATGAACGTGATCGCCTTGCCCTGGAGCATGGCGATCTCCTTGCAGGCGTGCTTGATGATGGCGTGGCGATCGGCCATCTCCAGCACTTCGCAGTAGCGGACGTTGATCTCTTCCTGGCCCGGGCCCCATTCGCCCTTGGAATTCTCGACCGGCACGCCGGCGGCCTGCAGGTGCTTGCGGATCGCCCGCATTACCGGCTCTTCGCGCGTGGTTTGCAGGATGTGGTAGTCCTCGATGTAGCGGCCGGCAGTTTTCGGCTGCTGGTACTGCTTGTCGGAAAGCGACTCGTAGCTCTCGTCGAACAGGTAGAACTCCAGTTCCGAGGCGAACATGCCGGTGTAGCCGCGCTCGGCCAGGCGTGCGACCTGGCGCTTGAGGATCCCGCGCGGACTGTGCGGCAAATCGTTGTGGTGATGGTCCTGGACGTCGCAGAGCACGAGGGCGGTGCCTTCCAGCCAGGGCACGCGGCGCATGGTCTTGAGGTCCGGCACCAGCACGAAATCGCCGTAGCCCTTGGTCCAGCTGGCGGCGGCGTAACCGGGCACCGGTTCCATGTCGATGTCGTTGGCGAGCAGGTAATTGCAGCAATGGGTCTCCTCGTGGCCGCTGTCGAGGAAATATTCGGCTTGGAAGCGCTTGCCGACCAGGCGCCCCTGCATGTCGACCATGCAGGCGAGCACGGTATCGAGTTCGCCGGCGGCGACGGCGCTCTTCAGGTCAGCGAGGGTCAGGGGCGACGGATTCATGGAATTCCCGGGTTAGGCAAGGTTCAAGACGGTTCGCCGAGGGCGGCGAACAAGACGCGCTGGAGCCGTTCGGCCCAGCGCCGTTGCGCCGCTTCGTCGGCGAGCAGGTCGTTGCGCACTTCGATCATCGCGCAGGGCAGGCCGCGCGCCTGTCCGTGCCGACCAACGCTGTGGTAGACGCCGTCGTGCGGTCCGTAGGGCTCGTTGTCGCCAGCCACCAGGCCGGGCTCGGCGCGCAGCCCGGCGAGCATGGCGTCGGCGAGCAGGCGGTCGTCCTCGGCGATGACGCCGACATGCCAAGGTCGCGCGACGCCGTTGTAGCTCGGCGTGAACGAATGCACCGACACCACCGCCGTGTGCCAACCGCCGGCGAGGCGGGAATTGATCAGCGCATCCACCTGCTTGTGGAAGGGATCATAGAGCGCGGCCTGGCGCAGGCGCCGTTCGCCGCCGGCCAGGGCGACATTGCCGGGGATCGTGGTGTCTTCGCTATGTTCGACGATCGAATCCCCGGCGCTGACGTCGCGATTGAGATCGAGCAGCAAGCGCGAGTAGGTGGCATGGGCGAGCGGGGCGTCGAGCAGCAGCGACATTTGCCGCGCCAGGCCGAGCGCGCCGATGTCCCAGGCGATGTGGCGCTCGAGGTCGCGGGCAGGCAAGCCGAGGCCACCGTAACTCGCGGGAATGAAGTTGCTGGCGTGTTCGCAAAGCAGCAGCACCGGGCCCTTGCCCTGCGCGTTGACGACGGCGATGGGCGAATCGAAGGCGGTGCTGGCGGCGATCGCGACGTTGGGGGGCATCTTCGGCAGTCTTGTAATTATCGATACAACGGGGGTATATATCGGCCTTGGTGTTAAAGCTCTAACAACCCGTTCGGGTTGTCAAGTCGCAGCACGGGAGACCGGGCGTGTCGCAGACCATCGTCGAAAGGTTGCGCGAAGGGTTGGACGCTTTTTCGGCGACCGAGCGCCGCGTCGCGCACCGGCTGCTGGCCGAATACCCGGTCGCCGGGCTGCAAAGCGCCTCCGACCTCGCCCGTGCTGTTGGCGTCAGCGCGCCGTCGGTCCTGCGCCTGGTCGCCCGCCTCGGCTTCGGTTCCTACCCCGAGTTCCAGCGCAGCTTGCGCGGCGAACTCGTGGCGCAACTGGCGTCGCCCCTCGCCAAGCAGCCGCCGCCGCGTTCGCGGCGCAAGCCGGTGCAGCCGTCGGCCCAAAACGAGTTCGCCGAGGCAGTGGCGCGCAACCTGCAGGAGACTTTCGCCAACCTGCCGGCGGCCGAATTCGAGGCGGTGGTGAAACTGCTGGCCGATGGCCGCTTGCACGTGCACCTGATCGGCGGCCGTTTCACCGATGCCTTGGCCCTTTACCTGTCGGTGCAGCTGCGCGTGCTGCGTTCCGGCGTCAGCCACATGCAGGAGCAGGAATCGAATTGGCACGACCAGTTGCTCGACATGGGCAAGCGCGACGTGCTCGTGGTCTACGACATCCGCCGTTACCAGCCCAGCTTGTTGCGCTTGGCGCAAGCGGCGGCCGAGCGCCAGGTGCGGATCGTGCTGATGACCGACCAGTGGCTGTCGCCGATCGCCCGCGTCGCCAGCCACGTGCTGCCGGCGCGCGTCGCCGTGCCATCGGTCTGGGACTCCGGCGCCGCCCTGATGGCGCTGTCGGAAGCGCTCTTGGCCGAAGTCAGCCGCCAGGGCTGGGAAGTGAGCAAGCAGCGCATGCGTGAGCTGGAAGGCATGCGCGAACGCCTCGACGGCGGTCGTCAATGAACGCGATGCAAAGGAATCCCGTGCCATCGATGCTGCTGCATTCGCTCGGCTGGTTGTGGGCCAGTCCGCTGACCTTGACAGGGCTGGTCCTGGGCCTGTGCGCGTTGCCATTCGGCGCGCGCCTGAAGCGAACACAGTCGGCGCTGGTATTCCACCGGTTTCCGTTCGGGCCGGGCGGCGCGATGACGCTCGGCAACGTGATCCTGCACACCGGCGAGAGCCTCGAGGAACAGACACCGACCTACGCCTGCGTGGCCTATGGCGGCACTGACCATGTCTGCCTGGGCGACCACGAACGCGCCCACGTCTACCAGGCGATGGCGCTGGGGCTGCTGTTTCCGTTCCTTTATTTCGCCTGCGGTGGCGTGACGGCGCGCAATCGCTTCGAACAGGCGGCCGATTACTACGCGCGCACCGGCACCGGCTGGTGGCCGTGGCCGCGGCCACCGGCGTGATGCGCGTCAGATCTGGTTGAAGACCGCGCGCTCGATCGGCTTGGCCAACAATTGCGACAACTTGGCGAGGTGGCCGGAGCCCTTGATCTTGGACTCGAAGTTGGCCATGTGGGCTTCATCCGAACTCCAGCGCTGCACGATCACGAACAACTGGCGGGTTTCCTTGCCCTGGTAAAGCTCGAAGGCTTCGCAACCTTCGGACTCGCGGCTGGCATCGCGCCCCTTCAGCAGCAATTCCTTCAGCGCCTTGGCCTTGCCGTCGGCGGCATGGAATCTGACGATGATCGTCACGCTCATGGTTGTCTCCCTTGGTTGGACCGAGCACGGATGATGCCCGGACGGCCCCCGGCTGGCCATTAGGGTTCGTATTTCTTTCCCTATTGACAAGTAAAAGTAACATGATGTAATGTAGATTCCACACTCAATCCGAGCACGTGGAGGTTCCATGCCGTACCGAGAGAAAACCGCCTGGCTGTACTTGGCAGCAATGGCCGTCACCTTCGGACCTTACTTCGCCGTCGTCGCCACCGGCACATTCGCCGGAGCGCCCATGCCCAACTTTCGCCAGCTGGCGTTCTACGGCGTGGTGGCGGTCGCGCAGATGTTGATCCTAGGCGTCGGCCATCTGGTTTTGCGCAGCCGTTCGCCGGAGGAAGCGTGCATGCCGCTCGATGAGCGCGGTTTGGCGATCGAGCGCCATTCGATGTCGCTGGCCTACTACGCCCTGATGGCGGGCATGATCCTGGTCGGCATCCTCATGCCGTTCCTGGAGAGCGGCTGGACCATCGTCAACGCCGCGATCTTCGCGATTTTTGTGGCACAAGTCCTGCAAAACGGCGCGGTCGTGGTCGCCTATCGCAGGCAGTCCTGATGGACGGCTCGATCGCCAACAAGATGCGGACCTTGCGTTTCCTCAACGGGGAAATGTCGCAGGCCGACCTGGGCCAGCGCATCGGTGTCACCCGGCAGACCATCGCTGCGATCGAGGCCGGCAAGTATTCGCCGTCGCTCGAGGCCGCGTTCCGGATCGCCCAGGTGTTCAACGTGCCGCTGGGCGAAGTCTTCCAGTGGGATGCGAAGGACCGCGGTTGAAGCTCAACGAGGAAGCTTCATTTTCGCGAGCAGCTCGGCGTAGCGGAGGTCGTTGCGCACGCTACGCAGCAGCGGGTCGTACTTGACCTCGCTGAGTCCGCCATCGCGTTGTTCGTAAGCCGTGTCGAGCCATTTGATGGCCTCGTCGCGATCGCCGCGCCAGGCGTGCGCCTGGGCGATCTGGTAAGCGGCATTGAAGCCATAGTCGGCGACCAGCTTCGCCAGCGCCGCATCGGAGGCCTGGGCATGGCCGAGGCTGTGCGCGGTCATCGCGCGGCCTTCCAGTTGCAGCGGATCGTAACCGGTTGCCTCGAACTCGGCGGCGGCCTGTTCCGGGTGGCCTTCGAGCAGCGAAACCACGCCGAGACGGAAATGCGCGAACGGAAAGCGCGGCTTGATCAAGAGCGCGCGCTGCTGCGCCTCGCGCGCGTGCGCCAGGTCGCCGCTGGCATCGAGGAAATAACCGTATGCCTGCCAGGCCGAAGCCAGCAGCGGCTCGCGCTCGGTCGCTTGGTGCGCCATCTCGGCCGCCGCCGGCAACTGGCCCATCGACGCCTGCAGCGAGGCGTAGCCCTGCATCGTCTGCGCGTCGCCCGGCCCGAGTTCAAGCGCGCGCTGGAAATCCTGCTGCGCGCCGGTCCAGTCCCAGACCTGGTTGGCGCGCAGGTTGCCGCGCGCCCAGTAGGCCAGCGCCAGCCCAGGATCGAGCTTGATCGCGGTGTCCGCCGCCGCCATCGCCCGCTTCTGGTGCGCGGCCAGTTCTTCGGCGTTCGCCGAATAGTCCGACGCCCAGTACTCGGCCATGGCGAGCATGGCGTAGGCGTCGGCGAAGCCGGGGTCGAGTTCGATCGCCTTCTGGAACGCCGCGACCGTGGCGCTGGCGGTTTCGGGCGAGCTGTGCTCCTTGTCGTGGCGGGCCTTGAGGTACTGCGAATAGGCCGTCGGATCGATGGCGCGATTCGTGCGCGGCGCCGACTGGTCCGGGAGCAGCTTGAGTTTCAGCGCCAACACGACCGCGCCGGCGATATCGTCCTGCATGGCGAGGATGTCGGTCAGTTCGCGATCATAGGTCTCCGACCAGAGATGGAAGCCGTCGGCGACCTTGATCAGCTGCAGGGTGACCCGCACCCGGTTGCCCGAGGTCCGCACGCTGCCCTCCAACACGCAGCCGACATCGAGCTTCTGGCCGATCGTGCGCAGGTCGTCGTCCTTGCCCTTGAACGCGAAGCTCGACGTGCGCCCGGCCACGCGCAGTTGTGGCACCTGGGACAGGCGATTCAGCAGCTCCTCGGTGAGACCGTCGGCGAAATATTCCTCGCTCTTGTCCTGGCTCATGTCCAGGAATGGCAGCACCGCGATGGTGGTGGGCGCGGCGGCGGCCGCGGCGACAGGAACCGCCACGACGGGACTTCCCGATCCCGATCGCTGCGCGTACATGAAATATCCGGCGACGACCACCGCGGCCAGAATGCCGGCGAGCGCGAGTCGGCGCTTGCCAGGGACGGACAGGAACGGCGATGGCGTCAATGGCACGACCGAAGTCGGCGTCGAAATCGGCCCGGTCAGCAGCGCGTCGATCCGGCGGACGAGTTCGGCCCCGGTTTGCGGTCGCGCCGCAGGATCCTTGGCGAGCAGGGAATCGACCAGCACCTGCAGGTGCGCCAACTCTGGCGGCAGGCGCGGAATCGTCGCGTTGATGTGCTGCATGCCGATCGCCCAGCCGTCGGTGCCCAGGTATGGCAGCTTGCCGGTGAGCAGCTGGAACAGGACGATGCCGAGGCTGTAGAGGTCCGCGCGACCGTCGACCTTCTCGCCGCGCAATTGCTCCGGGCTCATGTAATGCGGCGTGCCGACGCTGGTGCCCTCGTTGGTCAGCCCGGACTGCTGCGATGCCGCCAGGGCGATGCCGAAATCGGTGAGCACGCAGGCGCCGTCCTTGCGCAGCAGGATGTTCTCCGGCTTGACGTCGCGGTGCACGACGCCCTGCTGGTGGGCGTAGTCGAGCGCGACGGCGATGTCGCGCACCATGCGCAGCGCCGTGCCCGGCGCCAGCGTCGCGCCTTCGACCGCGGCGGCGGTGCCGCCCGGCTCGTAGCCCATGGCCATGAACGGCGTGCCGTCGGCTTCGCCGACGTCGTAGACCTCGACGATGTTCGGGTGGTGCAGGTTGGCGGCGAAGCGCGCTTCGCGCAGGAATCGTTCCTTGGCGACCGGCTCCCGCGCCAGGTGCGGCGCCAGCACCTTCAGCGCCACCGGCCGCGACAAGGATTGCTGCACGGCCAAGTAGACCGTCGCCATGCCGCCATGGCCGAGCTCGCTCTGGATTTCGTAGCCGGGAATCGTTGGCACCGGGGGGCTCCTGACCAGAAGAGCATGCCTGATTAAAGCAAGCCTGACTAACGCATCGTGGCGTTGATCCGTGCCAGTACCTCTGAACCCGGGCACAGTTCCCGGGCCCCAAGGCGATTGAACGGTTCGGCGACCGTCTCCAGGTGTCCGTGCAAATCCTGCGCCTGCGGGTCGACATAGAGCAAGCCGGTGACGACTTCGCCCAGGGCCTGGTGCGCCTGCACGAAGTTCATCGCGGCGATCCGGTCGGTCGGCTCGTAGTCGGGCTTGAGCTTGCGCAAGCGTAGCACCGTGCCGTCATGTTGCTCGACTTCAGCCACGCCGCCTTCCGGGAATTCCACCACGATCTCGGCGCGCGTCTCGATCACGTCGAGCCGGTTCACCGCCTCGTTGTGCGCGCGCACGTAGTCGTAGCTCTTGGTGCTGCCCGGGTGGTTGTTGAAGGCCACGCAGGGGCTGACGACGTCGAGGAAGGCGGCGCCACGATGGCGCATCGCCGCCTTGATCAGCGGCACCAGTTGCTGCTTGTCGCCGGAAAAACTGCGCGCAATGTAAGTTGCACCGAGTTGCATGGCCAGGGCCACAAGATCGATCGCTTCGTCCGCGTTGATGGCACCGCGCTTGCTCTTTGAGCCACGGTCGGAGGTCGCGGAAAATTGACCTTTGGTGAGCCCATAAACGCCGTTATTTTCGACGATATAGGTCATATTGACGCCACGCCGCATGACATGCACAAACTGGCCCAGCCCGATCGAGGCAGAATCGCCGTCGCCG
>JANYBA010000086.1 GCA_025360985.1 Gammaproteobacteria bacterium
CACAACCCGAAGGGACGCGGCGGGCGGGCGGTCTACGGCCTGTTGGCATTCCTTGCCGCGGCGATTGGTGCGGGCATCGCCGGACGCCACGTGTGGATCCAGCACCTGCCGGCCGACCAGGTGCCGGCCTGCGGTCCTGGCCTGAATTACATGCTGCAGGTCATGCCGGGATTCGACGTGATCAAGAAGGTACTGCAGGGTTCCGGCGAATGCGCCGAAGTGAACTGGACTCTATGGGGCTTCTCGATGCCGGAGTGGACCTTGCTGTGCTTCGTCCTGCTCGGCGTCGGCGCACTCGTTGCCGGCTTCCGGAAGCGTTGAGCGGGCTGTGGCATGATGAAAACGAGATCACTGGTTCATAGCGAACGCAGCCATACTGAAATGACCGCCAACGACCGCCCCGTGCAGCCAGTCAACGTGCCCGAGAACTGGGCGCCGGACAGCTGGCGCTCACGCAAGGCCACCCAGCAGCCGGTTTATCCGGACGCCGATGCGCTGGCGCAGGTGCAGGGCGAATTGTCGCGATTGCCGCCGCTTGTCACGTCCTGGGAGATCCTCGCGCTCAAGAAGCAGATCGCCGATGCCCAGGACGGCAAGCGTTTCGTCCTGCAGGGCGGCGATTGCGCGGAGAGTTTTTCCGATTGCGAGTCGGGGCTGATTTCCAACCGCCTGAAAGTCCTGCTGCAGATGAGCCTGGTGCTGGTGCATGGACTGCGCCTGCCGGTGGTGCGGATCGGGCGCTTCGCCGGCCAATACGCCAAGCCGCGTTCGGCCGACAGCGAGAGCAAGGATGGCGTCACGCTGCCGAGCTATCGCGGTGATTTCATCAACCAGCCCGAGTTCACCCAAGACGCGCGCACACCCGACCCGCGGCGCATGGTCAAAGGGCACGCCCGTTCGGCGATGACCATGAATTTCGTCCGGGCATTGGTCGACGGCGGCTTCGCCGACTTGCATCATCCCGAATACTGGGACCTCGGCTGGGTCGGGCACTCGCCTTTGTCCGACGAATACCACCGCATGGTGGCCGCGGTCGGCGACGCGGTGAAGTTCATGGAAACGATCGCCGGCGAGTCCTTGCACAACCTCAATCGCGCCGATTTCTACACCTCGCACGAAGCCTTGCTGCTGCCCTACGAAGAGGCCCTGACCCGGCAAGTGCCGCGGCAGTGGGGCTGGTTCAACCTGGGCACGCATTTCCCCTGGATCGGCATGCGCACCGCCGACATCAACGACGCCCACGTCGAATACTTCCGCGGCCTGCGCAATCCGATCGCGGTGAAGGTCGGCCCGTCGGCGACGCCGGAGCAATTGCTGCAACTGATCGACACGCTCAATCCCGACAACGAGCCCGGCCGCCTGAGCCTGATCCAGCGCATGGGCGCGGCCAAGGTCGCGGACAAGCTGCCCGCGCTTCTGGCCGCGGTCCAGCGCGAAGGCCGACGCGTGCTCTGGATCTGCGATCCCATGCACGGCAACACCGAGGGCACGTCGAACGGCTACAAGACCCGCCGTTTCGACAATATCCGCAGCGAACTCGAGCAGAGCTTCGACCTGCACGCCGCCGCCGGCTCGCGCCTGGGCGGGGTGCACCTCGAGCTCACTGGCGAGAACGTCACCGAATGCCTGGGCGGCGCCCGCGAACTGACCGAGGTCGACCTCGAGCGCGCCTATCTTTCGACCGTCGACCCGCGCCTGAATTACGAACAGTCGCTGGAGATCGCCATGCTGATCGTGCGTAAACGCAGCGCCCAACAGGCCTCGCTGGCCGGTTGATTTCTTGCGGCGCGTCTCGCTGGGGGCCGAGGCTCGGGCGTAGACTATTCCGGTCCCGACCAGAGTCTTCGCCATGACATCGCGCGCCATCGTTTCCTCGCTCGCTTTCGCGTTCTTGTCACTGGCCGGTGCATCGGCGCCGGCGGTCGGTCTGCCCAACGAGGCGATCGATGGCATGAGCTGGCGCCTGGTCGGGCCGCATCGGGCCGGTTGGGGCACGGCCGTCGCCGGAATCGCTGACCAGCCCGATACCTTTTACTTCGGCGCGGCCGGCGGCGGCATCTGGAAAACCACCGACTCTGGCCGCACCTGGCAGCCGATTTTCGACCAGGGCCCGGCCTCGATCGGCGCGATCGCCATTGCCGCCTCGAATCCGAAAATCATCTACGCGGGCACCGGTCAGATCAGCACGCGCTACGACGTCGCGGCGGGCGAGGGCGTCTACAAGTCCGTCGATGGTGGCGCCAGCTGGCAGTCGGTCGGCCTCAAGGAAACCAGACACATCGGCTCGATCTGGATCGATCCGAACAATCCCGATGTGGTGATGGTCGCGGCGCTCGGTCATGTCTTCGGCCCGAACGACGAGCGCGGCGTGTTCCGTTCCGAGGATGGCGGCAAGACCTGGCAGAAAACCCTGTTCGTCAGCGCCGATACCGGTGCCGTCGACGTTGTGGTTGACCCCGAGGATACGAACATCGTGTTCGCTTCTACCTGGCAGGTGCGCTTCCGGCCCTGGCTGAGCTATTTCACGCCGGACAACGGGCCGGAAAGCGGCGTCTACAAGTCGATCGACGGCGGTCGGCACTGGGCGCGCGTGACCGGCGGTGGCTGGCCGGAAGGCAAGCTGGCAAGGATCGGCCTGGCCGCAACGCATACCGCGAATGGCACGCGCGTCTATGCGACGGTCGATTCCGACGATGTCGGCGGCCTTTACCGTTCCGACGACGCCGGTGCCCATTGGCAGCGGGTCAACGACGACGGCGAACTGGTCAACAGCTATTTCTCGCGCCTGGCAGTGCTGCCGGGCGATCCCGACGTCGTGTACGCGATGGGGCGCTCGATCCATCGTTGCGACAAGGGCGGCAGCCACTGCGACATCGTCAAGGGCTCACCGGGCGGCGACGATTACCACGATTTCTGGATCAATCCCAAGTACCCGGAGCGGATGATCACCGGCTCCGACCAAGGCTCCGTTGTCACCGTGAACGGCGGGCTCACCTGGAGCAGCTGGTACAACCAGCC
>JANYBA010000095.1 GCA_025360985.1 Gammaproteobacteria bacterium
GCAGGAGTTCAAGCCGCTGCCGCACCGCTTGCAGTCGCTGGGCGTGCGCGACGGCGTCGAGTTCATCAACGATTCGATCAGCACCACGCCGCACGCCAGCATCGCGGCGCTCGACACCTTCCAGGGCCGGCGCGTGGCGATCCTTGTCGGCGGATTCGACCGCGGGCTGGATTGGGGCATCTTCGCCGAGCGGATGGCGAAGAACCCGCCGGCCGCGGTGGTGACCATGGGCATGAACGGCCCGCGCATCAACGAGTTGCTCAAGCCCCTGCTGCCCAAAGGCCAATTCGAGCTCGCTGCCGCGACGCGGATGAGTGAGGCGGTGCGCCTGGGCCGCGAACTGGTCGACAACGACGGCGTCGTGCTGTTGTCGCCGGGCGCGCCGAGTTTTCCGCGCTACGCCGACTACGTGCAGCGTGGCCGGCATTTTTCCGAACGCGCCGGGTTCAATCCGGACCTGATCAGCGCGGTTCCCGGTCTGGGAGTTTCCTAGTTCCGCCGGTCGATCGCGTAGCGCGCGAGATCGCGCAGCGCACGCGTCCAGTCGTTGTCAGGCAGGCCGGCGAGCGCAGCCACCGCCGCTGCGGCGTAGCGTTCGGCGACGGCGTGGCTGTAGTCAAGGCTGCCCTGGGCGTGGATCGCCGCCAGCACTTCCGGAAGCGCGCCGGCGTCGCCGTTGCTGATGATCTGCGCGAGTCGGTCGCGGCCAGCGGCATCGCTGTGGGCGATCGCGTGGATCACCGGCAGGGTGGCCTTGCCCTCGGCGAGGTCGTCGCCCAAGTGTTTGCCCAGGGTTTCCGCGTCGGACACGTAATCGAGCACGTCGTCGGCGATCTGGAAGGCGTAGCCGAGCGCCAGTCCGTAATCGTGCAAGCGTTGTTGTGTCGCGCCATCGGCGCCGGCGACCAGGGCGCCCAGGCGCGTGGTCGCCGCGAATAGCACCGCGGTCTTGCGTTCGATCACCCGCAGGTAGGCGGCCTCGTCCGTCCCGGGATTGCGCACGTGCAGCAATTGCAGCACCTCGCCCTGGGCGATGGCATTGGTGGTGTCGGCCAGGATGCGCATGACCGGCATCGAGTCGAGTTCGACCATCAACTGGAAGCTGCGCGAATACAGGAAATCGCCGACCAGCACGCTGGGCGCGTTGCCCCACAGCGCGTTGGCGGTCTTGCGGCCCCGGCGCAGGCCGGATTCATCGACGACGTCGTCGTGGAGCAGGGTCGAGGTGTGGATGAATTCGACGATCGCGGCGAGCGTGTGGTGGGCGTCGCCGCGGTAACCGAGCGCGCGCGCCGACAGGACCGCCAGCAAGGGCCGCAGGCGCTTGCCGCCGGCAGCGATGATGTGCCCGGAAATCTGGTTGATCAGGACGACGTCGGAAGCGAGCCGGTCGCGGATCAGGGCATCGACTGCCGCCATGTCGGCCGCCGCCAGCGCCTGGATGGCCGCGATGTCGCGCAACGGTGGCGGGGGCGCGTCGAGCATGCCGCCATTATAGCGGCGGGGTCGCGAAGATTCCGAAGTGGCGCAGTTCCAGTTCGACCACATCGCCGCGCGCTGGCGGGCGAGCCACGCCGTGTCCCGGCACGTCCACCAGCAGCGGCCTGGCCTGGCCCTCGATGGTGACGTCCAGGCTGACCCGACCGGCGAGGCGGTGCACGGCGGCCACCTTGGCCCTGAGTCCGTTGCCGGTGCTGGTCAGGGCGATGTCGTGCGGCCGCGCAAACAGCGTGGCCGGTCCGGGCGCGCAATTGCCGGCGGCGATGGCGGTCGGCAATGCCGGTGCGCGGAAGCGACCGTCGACGACGTCGCCCGCGATCTGGTTGGAGCGGCCGAGGAAATCGAATACGAAGGCTGAAGCCGGTTCGGAATACACGCTGTCCGGCGTTCCCTGCTGTTCGATGCGGCCTTCATTCATCACTACCACCCGGTCGGCAAGGTCCAGGGCTTCTTCCTGGTCGTGGGTGACGAAAATCGTGGTGAAGCCGGTCTCGTCGTGGATGGTGCGCAACCACTGGCGCAATTCGAAACGAACCTTTGCGTCGAGCGCGCCGAAGGGTTCGTCGAGCAGCAGCACGGTCGGATCGATCGCCATCGCCCGGGCCAGGGCGACGCGCTGGCGCTGGCCGCCCGACAACTGCGCCGGCAAGCGGTCGCGCAGCGGCGTCAACTGCACCAGGGTGAGCAGGCGGTCGACCTTGGCGGCGATGTCCTTTTCCGACGGCCGTTGCGCGCGCGGCCGCGCGCGCAGGCCGAAGGCGATGTTCTCGAACACGCTCATGTGCGGGAACAGGGCGTAGTGCTGGAAGACGAAGCCGACCTTGCGCTCGCGCAGGCTGAGCCGCGTTGCGTCCTTGCCGCCGAACAGCACGCGACCCTGGTCGGCCGGAAGCAATCCGGCGATGAGCCGCAACAAAGTGGTCTTGCCCGATCCCGACGGACCGAGCAGGGCGACCAGTTGCCCCGAAGGAATCGCCAGGTCGATCGGCTGCAGGGCGGCAAAGCCATCGAACTGCTTGCTGACGCCTTCGATCAGGATTTCCATGGAATGCGTACTCGTGAACGCGTCAGTGCGAGCGGGCGCCACGCGCAAGGCTCTCGCCATGGCGGTGTTCCAGCCACAGCTTCAGCCCGAGCGTGAGCAACGCCAGCAGGGTCAACAGGGAGGCGACGGCGAACGCGCCGGCGGCATTGAATTCGTTGTAGAGGATCTCGACCTGCAGCGGCAGCGTCGTGGTCAGGCCGCGGATATGCCCGGACACGACCGAGACCGCGCCGAACTCGCCCATGGCGCGGGCGTTGCACAGCAGCACGCCGTAGAGCAGGGCCCAGCGCACGTTCGGGAAGGTCACTTTCCAGAAGGTGCGCCAGCCGCCGGCGCCGAGCGAAGCCGCGGCTTCTTCCTGGTCGGCGCCCTGCTGTTGCATCAACGGGATCAGTTCGCGCGCGACAAAAGGAAAGGTGACGAAGATCGTCGCCAGCACGATGCCCGGCGTCGCGAAGATGATTTCGATGTCGCGCGCCTGCAGCCACGGGCCGAACAGGCCTTTCGAGCCGAACAGCAAAACGTAAACAAGTCCCGCGACGACAGGCGACACCGAGAACGGCAGGTCGATCAGAGTGACCAGTAGATTCTTGTCCGTGAATTCAAAGCGCGCGACGGCCCACGCGGCGGTGACGCCAAAGACGAGATTGACCGGCACGCAGATGGCGGCGACGATCAGCGTCAGCCGGATCGCCGGCCAGGTGTCGGGATCGGCGAGGCTG